>CAJOJB010000001.1:0-46852 GCA_905234635.1 uncultured Eggerthellaceae bacterium
ATGCCACGGTCGACGAAGCCTTAGACCGCATTGCAGCAGACGGCATTACCGATTTAATTGTGCAACCCACCTTTCTTATACGCGGCGTAGAAATGCGCAAACTGGAAGACAAAATCGCTGCCTGGAAACCTACACACATAAACGTGCGTTTAGGTATGCCACTTTTGGTGGACGCGAACGATCGCAGCAGCCTCGCACATATTTTTGTCGATGAATTTTCCCGTCTAAGCAACGACGAAATGCTCATAATTATGGGCCATGGTTCACCGCGCGACGGCAACGACGTGTACTTCCAAATGAACGATGAATTCAAGAGCATGGGTTTGGATCGCTTTATTGTGGTCACCCTTAAAGACGAACTGCCCTTCAGTGTGGCGCTCGACGCGGTGGAAACACGCAAGCCACGCCATGTTCATATTGCGCCACTCATGATAGTAGCGGGTGAACATGCCACCGTGGACATGGCAGGGTCTGGCCCTGAATCATGGAAGAATCAACTGGAAAGTCGCGGCTATGCAGTTACCTGTCATCCGCGCGGCTTGGGCGAAAATGCCGATGTACGGGCAATGCTTGTTCGCCATGCCCGCGAAGCCCTGCCCTTGGAAGAAATGGAGCAGTAGGCTTGACCAAGTTTTGGCAACAGAACACGCTCTGGGTGGCGGCATTGATTCAGCAGGTAGCGGCATTGGCCCGACATGCGGCAACAAAAAGCCTGCGTGGGGCCGGCCTTGTGCTATGCATGGCCGCCTTAGTGTTCTGCGCTGCCGTGCCTGCAGCCTACGCCGACGAAGCCCACAGCCAGGTGGCTCACCAAAGCGAAATGGCGACAGCGCGCATGCTGGGCTACGAAGGCATGGAAGCTATTTCGGGCGAATCGGTTCAAGACGGCACCTACGAAATAAAAGTCGAATCATCTTCGTCTTTCTTCAAGATTGAATCGGCCCAATTGCAGGTTGAAGGTGGCGAAATGACAGCCACTCTTAAGCTCCGCTCTAATAGCTACTTGCTCGTCTTTATGGGTACGGGCGAAGAAGCAGCGGCTGCCCCGGCGCACGACTATATTGACTTCAACGAACAGGACCAGTCCTTCACCATTCCCGTGGAAGCACTCGATACCAATATCGACTGTGCCGCTTTTAGCAAGGCGCGCAAAAAATGGTACGACCGCAAGTTGCTGTTCTTGGCCAGTTCGCTTCCCGCAGATGCCCTTTTGGTAGAGCTCCCCGCATACGGCAAAGCGCTCGATGGGACGGGCAAAACCTTCGAGGGTGTAACAGCGGGGTCAGGCCTGGGCGACACAGGTGGCACCGACGGCACGATTGGCTCTAACGGCTCGAACGCAACCACATCCGACACGCCGCCCGAAGCCGCTGCAATCGATTTGCCCGACGGTGAATATTCCATTGAAGTCAATATGACGGGAGGCAGTGGTCGCGCTACGGTCAGTTCCCCCACCTGGCTCTACATCGAAGACGGCAAAGCCTATGCACGCCTGCTATGGAGCAGCCCACACTACGACTATATGCTTGTCGATGAATACCGCTATGACAACTTAACCACCGACGGAAGCAATTCGACTTTTAAAATTCCCATTACGGCGCTCGACGAAGAAATTGACGTGGTCGCCGATACCACCGCCATGGGCGAGCCCGTCGAAATCGAATATCATATAACTTTCTATTCAGAAACCGTTGGCGAAAAGAACCTCATACCGCAGGAGGCCGCCATTCTGGTACTTGAAATTGCCGTAATCATTATTGTGGTTGGCGGCATTTTGAATTACATCTTGAAGAGGAGAAGGAAACGCTAAAAGGGGAAGCGATGATTGACGAAACAACAGAACAGATGCATGCCAAAGAAGCAAACCTGGTAGCCATGATAGGCACCGACCATGGCCTGGCTTCAGTCGACGTACGGTCCGCCTTTGTCCTGGACAAGGAAGAACGTGCCCAGGCCATGAAGAAAATGCGCGACTTTTTGGGCGCAACGGGCGTCACCCTTATTACCACGTGCAATCGCACTGAACTTTGGGCTAGTTTTGACGGTGTCGAAATGCCCGAACGCCACGTACGCGAAGACGGCCATCCTGAAGCGAACGACCCCTTCCTGGTTACCCTCTGCCAGGCACACGGCTTGAATCCTGAAGACTATACTGACTATTTTGTCTGCCGTAACAATGGTGAATCGATCAGCCACCTGTTCAACATGACCTGTGGTCTGCGCTCTGCCATCATGGCTGAAGATCAGATTATTTCGCAGGTTAAGCATGCCATTGGCTATTCGCGCGAACATGGCCTTACCGACGGTTGCTTGGAAGTGCTCTTCCGTGAAGCGGTGGCAGCTGCCAAAAACGTTAAGAGCGGTGTGCGCTTCACGCGCGCCTATGCCACGGCGGTCGAGCAGGCCATGCATGTGCTCCAGGAAAAAGGCGTCGATCTTGCCAACACGACCTGCATGGTAATAGGCAACGGCGAATATGGCAGATTGGCTGCCACAACACTTGTTGAAGCCGGAGCGCGCGTGTTCGTAACCGTGCGCCAATACACGCATGGTCATGTATCCATCCCGGCTGGCTGTGGGAGCATTCCGTATACGGATCGCTATCTGCAGCTTCCGCAGTGCGACATTGTTATGAGCGCCACCACGAGCCCCCACTACACGCTTGCCCACGACGAGTTCGTTGAACACAATGTGGGGAACACCCTGCTGTTTGACCTAGCCATTCCGCGCGACATCGACCCCGCCATCGCTGAAGTGGAAGGTTGCGAAGTATTTGACATCGACAGCTTCTCGACCGACGTGGGCGCAGAAAACACACAGGCCATCGCTGAAGCCCAGAGTATTCTCGATGCTGGCATAAACGAATTCTGGAACTGGGTGCAGCGGCGCAGGCAGGTACAGGCCATGCCCGACCGCGGCATGTTCTTCCCTCTGTTCGTAAACCTCAACGACAAGCACGTAGTGTTTGTGGGCGGTGGAACGGTTGCCCTACGTCGCCTGCGCTCCCTTCTGCCTTTCGTAAACAACGTCGAAGTCATTGCGCCCGAAGTCACTCCTGAAGTGCAGGCCATGGCCGACGAAGGAGCTCTTACCTTGCGCAAAGAAGCCTTCACGCCTGGCTGCCTGGACGACGCCGACATGGTATTTGCTTGCACCAACGACGACGAACTCAACGCACGCATCGCCGACGAATGCCATAAGGCAGGGCGCCTGGTGAGCGTGAGCAGCAACCGTCACCTGTGCGACTTTTACTTCCCCGGCGTGGTGCAATACGAAAACCTGGTCGTGGGCATCAGCGCCGCTGGACGCGACCATCGCCGCGTTCGTCAGCTGCGCAAGCGCATTGAACGCCTCCTTGAAGAAGAAGACCTGTAGCACAGCTTACAGGCGCTGCATTGCGGGTATGGGAAACGGTGCAACAGCTGAATGAATACATAACATCGAACGGCAAGCGCTTGCGCTGCGGCTACACCACGGGTACCTGCGCCGCTGCAGCCGCACGAGCCGCCACGGAACTCTTGTTGGCCAACACCTTTGTACCAGCCGTTACGGTTGAAACACCTGTCGGACTCGATGTAGTTGTCGACATTGAAGAACATACTTCGGGCGACGGCTGGGCAGAATGTGCCGTCCGCAAAGACGCGGGCGACGACCCCGACGTTACCGACAGCACCCTGGTGTTTGTGCGCGTATCGTTGAGTGAAACGCCGGGCATCACCATAGACGGTGGCGTGGGCGTGGGCCGCGTAACCAAGCCCGGACTCGACCAGCCCGTAGGCGAAGCAGCCATTAATTCCGTACCGCGCGCCATGATTGCCCAACAGGTCCAAGAAGCAATAGATGCCTGGGGCTGCAGCCAGGGGCTTGCCGTTGTGGTTTCCATTCCAGCGGGCAGCGAACTTGCGGCTCACACCTTCAACCCCAAGCTGGGAATCGAAGGTGGTATTTCAGTGCTTGGCACAAGCGGCATTGTTAAACCCATGAGCGAAGATGCACTCATTTCTTCCATCGAACTTGAATTGAAGGTACTGCGTGAAGCAGGCGTGAAAGACCTTCTCGTTGTGCCTGGCAACTACGGACGTCATTTTGCGGAAGGCAACTTACAGCTTTCCCTTGAACATGCCGTTCAGTGTTCGAACTATCTGGGCGACACCATAGACGCCGCGCGCATTCTGGGCTATTCAAGCATGCTGGTCGTGGGCCACCTAGGCAAGATGGTCAAAGTGGCGGGTGGCATCATGAATACGCATTCACGTGTGGCCGACTGTCGCATGGAAGTACTCGCTGCCCACGCAGGCTTGGCGGGCGCTTCGCAGGATTGCATCGCACGCATTATGGAAGCAGCAACAACCGACGCGGCCCTTGACGTTCTTATTGCGGCGGGCCTGTGCGAGGCAACCATGACAACGCTTGTCGCTGCTGTTGCAAAGCACCTGACAGAGCGAGCGGGCAACACCCTGCGCACGGAGGTCATCGTGTTTTCAAACATTCATGGACTCCTGGGGCTAAGCCCTGGCGCCCAAGAACTTGCACGGGCATTCGCACTTCAAGAGAGG
The DNA here is from genome assembly GCA_905234635.1 of uncultured Eggerthellaceae bacterium. Lineage (GTDB taxonomy): Bacteria > Actinomycetota > Coriobacteriia > Coriobacteriales > Eggerthellaceae > CACXMZ01. The sequence goes on from CAJOJB010000001.1 coordinate 4,557, forward strand.
TAGAACCATGACACGGCGAAACATGTTTTCTTCTCTAAAGTCATGCCAGAAGTCACAGCAGGGAAAGGACGAGCAATGATTCATTTCGTAGGAGCTGGCCCTGGCGCTGCGGATTTAATTACCGTGCGCGGTGCCGATTTGCTCAAGAAAGCCGACCTGGTTATCTATGCGGGCTCGCTCGTAAACCCTGCTCTCCTACATTATTGCAAGGAGGACTGTGAAATTCACAATTCTGCGTCCATGACCATGGAAGAAGTCATCGCGCTTATGAAGGCAGGCGAAGACGCGGGAAAAACCTGCGTGCGTCTGCACACGGGCGACCCCTCGCTTTACGGCGCACACCGTGAACAGATGGACGAGCTGGACAAGCTGGGCATAAGCTATGACGTCGTACCAGGAGTGTCATCATTTTCAGGGGCGGCTGCAGCACTCTGTGCCGAATACACCCTGCCGCAAATTTCGCAGTCCCTTATTATCACGCGCATGGAAGGCCGCACGGCTGTGCCCGAAGGGGAAAAACTCGCACGCATGGCAAGCCACGGCTGTTCGATGGTGCTCTTTCTTTCCGCTGGTCTGCTCGAAGCCGTTCGGGAAGAACTGATTGCCGGCGCCTATGAACCCGACACTCCAGCGGCCATCGTCTACAAGGCCACCTGGCCCGACGAAGCGGTCTATCGTTGCACGGTGGGAACGCTTGCACAAACCGCAAAGGACAAGGGGGTAAATAAAACGGCGCTCATATTGGTGGGCGACTTCCTGTCTGGGCCAGTCGAGCGCTCCAAACTCTACGACCCTGCCTTTACGCACGAATTCCGGACCGCGAGCGAATAAACGAAGTGCTGCCTGAAAGCTTTTGTATTACTGCGAGGATACAATAAACGAATGAAACATATTGCCATCATAGCCTTTACGAAAACGGGAACACAGCTTGCCTGCCAGCTGCGCGACGCGCTGCTCGCCCAGGCTTCACAGGTAAGCGTTGCCGCACCCGAACGCTTTGCGAGCGAATATGGTGTAAGCGCCTACGACACCCTGGACGCGTGGACAAGTGAAGCATTCGAAACAGCCGATGCCCTGCTCTTTGTTTCCGCGACGGGCATTGCCGTGCGTGCTATTGCGCCCTTCATTCGCGACAAGTTTGTCGACCCCGCGGTTGTAAGCATCGACGAAAAGGCTCAATTTGTGGTGCCCCTGCTTTCTGGCCACGTAGGTGGTGCAAACGACTTTGCGCGTGAAGTTGCCGCCCTAGTAGGTGCCCAGTCAGTTGTTTCAACCGCAACTGACCTACATGGCATTTTTGCTGTTGATGAATGGGCGCGCAATAATAATCTAGCCATTCTGGACCGAGCGCTTGCCAAGGAAATATCCGCAGCACTTCTTGCGGGCAAAGACATCGGTTTTGAAAGCAGCTTCCCCATTAAGGGCGAATTGCCTGCGGAACTTAAAATGGGCGAAACGCTTGGAGGCCAAACAACTGGGTGCGAGGTGCCCGGGAACGAAACGGCCAAGAACGACGACCCCACAGCAAACGAGCCATCCCACCATCTCATGGGTGTGGTCGTTTCGCTCGATCCAAGCAAACAGCCTTTCGAACACACGCTGCGGCTGGTACCCCGCGTGGTTACCGTTGGTGTGGGCTGCAAGCACGGCACACCCGGTGAAACCATCGAGGCTTTCATTAACGAATGCCTAACGGCTGCCCATATTGCACCCGAAGCAGTGAGCACACTCGCAAGCATAGACCTAAAAGCAGACGAGCCTGGCTTGCTTGAAACGGCGAGCAAGCACAACTGGACATGCGTTTTTTATTCCGCCGAAGAACTGGCTGCAGTGCCAGGCGAATTTGCGTCGTCTGCCTTCGTTGAACAGACCACCGGGGTCGACAACGTGTGCGAACGCGCGGCTTGCGCGGCAGGCGGACAGCTTGTGCAACCGCGCAAAAGCCACAATGGCGTTACGGTGGCCCTCGCGCTCGACCACGACGCATTAAGTAATCTGGAATTTCCGCCGCGTATCGAAGGCGAAGAGCCAAGCAAGGAGCAACAATGACCAAGCTTGCCGTAGTTGGACTGGGCCCAGGCGGCGCGCATGACATGACCGTACGCGCCATCGACGCACTCGAAGCCTGCGATTTAATCGTGGGTTACACCACCTACATCGAACTTATCGCCGACCAATTCGCGGACAAAGAAATGTTGAGCACGCCCATGCGCAAGGAAGTCGACCGATGCCACCTAGCGCTGCAGGAAGCCGCAAAGGGCCGTAAGGTAGCTATGGTGTGTTCGGGCGACCCAGGTATCTATGGCATGGCGGGCTTGCTTTTCGAACTGGTGAGTGAATACCCTGGTGTCGAAATTGAAGTTATCCCCGGTGTTTCGGCGAGCAATGGTGGTGCAGCCGTGCTGGGTGCCCCACTCATGCACGACTGGTGCTCCATTTCCCTTTCCGACCTGCTCACCCCCTGGGAAAAAATTGAGGCACGCCTGCGTGCAGCGGCAGAAGCGGATTTCAGCATAAGCATCTACAACCCCAGCTCGCGCAAACGCGCCGACTACTTGAAGCGCGCCTGCGACATCCTGCTGGAAACCAAAGACCCCGAAACCGTATGTGGCTACGTACGCAATATTGGCCGCGATGGCGAAGAAGCGCGTGTGCTCACTTTGGTCGAACTGCGCGACACGCCCGTTGATATGTTCACCTGCGTATTTATTGGCAATTCGCAGACGGTGCTTATAGACGGGCACATGGTTACCCCGCGTGGCTACTTGCAGCGCGAAGACAGCGAATAGCGTGGCGGCATGGACATGGCAGTACAGATATGGAAAAGACAGTGCAGCGTAAGCACGGGCGAGGCGGCAAAGTAAAAACATGACGCACGAACGCGACATACTCGTTTTTGGAGGCACGGCCGAAGGGCGTCAGCTGGTTGAATGGCTCAACGCGCGCGGCACCTGCCATGTCGTCGCGTGCACGGCCACTGAATACGGCGCAAGCCTGCTGCCTGGCGGCGAACACGTACAAGTTTTGCAAGGCCCCCTTTCGGCTGAACAAAAACAGCAGCTCATGGATGAACACAACTTCGCGTGTATCGTAGATGCCACGCACCCCTTCGCCATGCATATTTCTGAAAGCGTTGCCGCCTTGGCAGCCAACCATGGCGTGGACCTGCTGCGCATCGAACGCGAACAAATCGAAAGCGGCCATTGGATAGGTGTCGCAAGCGCCGAAGAAGCAGCGGCCTACCTTGCTGGCACCACAGGAAACATCTTGCTAACCACGGGAAGCAAGGACCTGGCTACCTTTACGCAAGCCATCCCTGGCTTTGAAACGCGCCTTTGGGTGCGCGTGCTGCCCGTGCAAGAATCCTTGACACACGCCGCGCAACTGGGTATTCCTACCGACCACATTATTGCCATGCAAGGCCCATTTACCCAAGCCTTCAATAGTGCGCTTGTTCGCGAACTCAACATTGCCCACCTGGTTACGAAACAGTCGGGTACAACAGGCGGTTTTGCCGAAAAAGTTGCCGCGGCAGATGAATGCAATATCGAACTCGTCGTCATAGTACGCCCTGCGCAAGAAGCGGGCCTTAGCCTTGAAGACGCAAAAAGAGAACTGGAGAAGCGTTATGGTTTCTAAGGTTTATATTGTCGGATGCGGTATGGGCAACCTCGGCACCTTAACTTTGGCTGCACAAAATGCCATAGCAGCGTCACAGCTGCTTATTGGTGCCCCCCGTCTGCTCGAGCAATTCGAACACGACGCAGCCGAAAAGCTGCCCTTAATAGCAAGTGAAGAAATCGCAGAAGCCCTGCGCACTTCATCGGCGCCTGTGACAAGCATCCTTATGAGTGGCGACATTGGGTTTTATAGCGGCGCCACTAAGCTTTACTCCCTCCTGGAAGCAATGGAGGGTCTTGAAATTGAAAGTATACCTGGCATTTCGTCACTCACATATTTCTGTGCCAAGTTGCACACCACCTGGCAAGACGCCTTCCTGGTTTCAGCCCATGGACGCCCCCATAATGCCCTGGGTGCCATTCAAAGCCATGCAAAGACCTTCCTGCTTACGGGTGGCGACACCCTTTGCTCCGACATCTGCCAGGCCATGGTGGAACGTGGCTTGGGCGACTGCACGGTTGCCGTTGGCGAGCGTCTTTCCTACGACGACGAACGCATTACGCGCGGCACGGCAACAGAACTGGCTGGTCGGAAATTTGACGGACTGGCGGTCATGCTCGTTGAAAATCCTGCTCCTGTCGACCATGCCATTTCGTCCCCCTACCTAGACGATGAAGCTTTCGAGCGCGGCAATGTGCCCATGACCAAAGAAGAAGTGCGCGAACTGGCCGTGTGCAAGCTGCGAATTGAAGCCGCCCACACGGTCTGGGATATTGGCGCGGGCACGGGTTCGGTAACAGCCGAATTGGCACGCGCTGCCTTCGAGGGTCAAGTTTTCGCTATTGAAAAAAACAACGACGCCATTGCTTTAATCGAAGCAAACAAGCAGCGCTTGAACCTGCCTCACATCCGTGTGGTTGCGGGCGAAGCACCCCTGGCCCTTGCTGGCCTGCCCGCACCCGACCGCGTATTCGTGGGTGGTTCTTCGGGCAAACTGGAAGACATTCTGCGCACGGCTCTGGAAGCCAACAAGCAGGTGCGTTTTTGCATTACGGCCATTACACTGGAAACCCTGTCCGATGCCCTGCGCTGCATCGAAACCCTGGGGCTGAGCAACGTTGACATCGTGCAATTGAGCTTCGCAAAGAGCAAAAACGTGGCCGACTACCACATGATGACAGGCGCCAACCCCATCTATCTGGTAAGCGCCACGGGACCCGATTTTGACGCAAGCCAAAATCCTGGGGCCCGTACGTCTTGCGCCACTACGTCCAGCACCACTGGACCCTGCACTACCGAACCTGAAGGTGGGAAATAACGTGACCAGCGCATCTGCACCCCGCTTCCTTGTTGCCGCCACGTCGAGCGGCAGCGGCAAGACCACTATCGCCTGTGGCCTGATGCGCGCCCTTTCGCGCAGAGGCATGGCTGTCCAAGCATGCAAGTGCGGCCCCGACTACATTGACCCCATGTTCCACCGTCGCGTGTTGGGCACCCCATCACGCAACTTGGACCTGTTTTTTGCCGACGAAAACACCGTGTGCGAACTAGTGGCAGAAGGCAGCCGCAACGCCAACATCACCGTAATTGAAGGCGTCATGGGTTACTACGATGGCATAGCTTCGGGCAGTGACGCCTCGTCCTATGCACTCGCACATGCCACCAACACGCCCGCCATCCTGGTAGTCGAAGCACACGGGCGGGCGCTTTCGGTGGCTGCTGAAGTAGCGGGCTTTGCAGGGTTCCGACAGCCTTCGCATGTGGCGGGCGTTATTGTCAATCGTTGCACGAAAGGGTACTACCCCCGCCTGAAAAGCATGATTGAAACCGAAACGAGCATTCCTGTCTTGGGCTATGTTCCAGCACTGGACGACGCGCATTTGGAAAGCCGCCATTTGGGACTGGTTACGGCCGACGAAGTGGCAGACCTGCAAGCAAGGATTGACCGCGTGGCCAGCACGCTCGAAGAAACAGTCGACCTGGATGCGCTTATAGCACTTGCACAGGCAGCACCAAACCTGTCGTACGAGCCTCGCACGCTGCCCCAAACTCTAGAAAACCCCGTACGCATTGCCATTGCACGCGATGAATCGTTTAGTTTTTATTACGACGACACCCTGCGCATGATGCAGCAACTCGGCGCAGAGCTGGTCGATTTTTCACCCCTGCATGACGCAGTGCTCCCAGAAAATATTGGAGGCTTATATCTGGGCGGCGGCTACCCCGAATTGCACGCTGCAGCGCTTTCTGCAAACACGAGCATGCGTGAAAACATCCGCTCGGCCATTGCGCAGGGTCTGCCCACCATTGCCGAATGCGGTGGCTTCATGTACCTGCATGAAAGCATGGAGGACGCAAACGGTACCCCCTGGCCCATGGTGGGTGCCATAAAAAGCCGCTCTTACAAATTGGGTAAACTTGAACGCTTTGGCTACATACGCATTACGGCACGCGAAGACAACCTGCTTTGCTCGGCGGGTGAAAACCTGCCCGCCCATGAATTCCATTATTGGGACAGCGAAAACCCCGGCAGCTGCTTTCACGCACAGAAGCCGCAAAGCAGCCGCAACTGGAACTGCGCCTTTGCCACTCCTACACTTTACGCAGGCTACCCACACCTGTACCTGTACGCATGCCCTACGGCCATCAAGCGCTTCTTGGACACTTGCGCCCGATACAAGGATGCCAGTCGATGATTCATCTGGCTGCGCTTTTCGTTGGCTTTGGGCTTGACCTGTTGTTGGGCGATCCGCACGGGATGCCCCACCCCATTCGCGCTATCGGAAAACTCATCGAGGTAAGCGAGCGCATACTGCGTCGCGTCTTCCCCGCCACGCCTGCAGGTGAACGAGTGGCGGGCGTCGTGCTTGTGGTGGTAGTTGCAGTCCTTTCTACGACAATCGCAGCTATCCTTCTGTGGGTAAGCTACCGCATAAACCTGTGGCTTGGCTTTGCGTTGGAAGCCGTGCTCTGTTCCTTCATGCTGGCCAGCCGTTCCTTGCGCGACGAAAGCATGAAGGTGTCCACCGCTCTTAAGACCAAGGGGGTCAACGCTGCACGCCGCGCTGTTTCGATGATAGTGGGGCGCGACACCGAAAACCTCGACGAAGAAGGCGTGCTGCGCGCCACCGTGGAAACCGTGGCGGAAAACACCTGCGATGGCGTGGTGGCACCCATCCTTTTCATGGCCATGGGCGGTGCCCCCGCGGGCGTGCTCTACAAAGCCGTCAATACCATGGATTCCATGGTGGGCTACAAAAACGACCGCTACCAGTATTTTGGAACGGCGGCGGCGCGAATCGACGACCTATTCAATTTCATTCCTGCGCGAGTAAGCGGCCTGCTTATGTGTGTCATGGCGCGTTTGGTGGGCCTGAATACAGCTGGTGCTTGGCGCATTTTCAAGCGCGACCGTCGCAATCACGCTTCGCCTAATTCGGCACACACCGAAGCAGCCTGTGCAGGTGCCTTGGGTGTACAACTAGCGGGCCCGACTAGCTATTTTGGCAAGGTGGCAGACAAGCCTTTTATCGGCGACAATACACGCCCCATTGAAGTGGACGACGTGGCGCGCGCGAACAAGCTTATGCTGGCAACTGCCGTGAGCGCCTTGCTTATTTCGAGTATCCTTATGATTGTGGTTTATCGCATTATCTAGGAACGGGCATGATGGATCGGTTCGAACATGGGGGAAACATTTACGCGCATGAAGGCGTGTTGGACTACTCTGCCAATTTGAACCCCTTGGGCGTGCCCGATTCCGTAAAGCAGGCCCTTGCGCAGTCTGTTGATTCTTTTGGCGTCTACCCCGACCCCCACTGCCGTGCCCTCACGCAGGCCATAGCGCAGTTCGAAGGCGTCGACGCTGCCTGGGTGCTGCCAACCGCGGGGGCAACCGACGCTATCACGCGCGTCTGTCTTGCGGTAAAACCTGCGCATGCCCTGGTATGCGCGCCCAGCTATTCGGGCTACGAACAGGCGCTTGAACAGGTAGGGGCAACGGTCGAACACCACGCCTTGCGCGAAGAAGAAAACTTCCAGGTAACCGCCCGCATTCTTAACGACGTCGACAGCGAAATCGACCTGGTCTTTTTAGCAAACCCCAACAATCCCACGGGTGCGCTGCTCGACTGCGACATCCTTATTGACGTGCTTGATGCCACCCGGCGCTGCGGTGCGGTAGTTGTGCTCGACGAATGCTTTGTCGATCTCACGTCACAGGCGGGCAGCACCGAGCTGCTTGGTGGCTATGACAACCTGGTCATCGTGAAAGCGCTTACAAAAACTTTTGCCCTCGCAGGCGTGCGCGCAGGCTACGCGCTCTGCTGTAATGCGGACTTGCTTGGGCGTATGCGCGAGCTTGGGCAGACGTGGGCCGTATCGACTCCGGCACAAGTTGCTGGCATAGCTGCCCTTCAAGAAAGGGACTATGTTGAACTTGCCAAGAAGCTGGTAGCCCATGAACGAGAACGCCTGGTGGACGCACTGGAAAGTTATGGCATGCAGGTAGTGCCTGGCTGCGCCAACTTCATCATGTTCAAAGCCCCCCAGGGGGGATCCGCACCTTCTAGTGGGACACCGGTACCGTCCCCACCGTCCCCACTTTATGATGCGATGCTTGAGCGAGGCATACTTATTCGCCGCTGCGAAAACTTCCATGGCCTCGACGGCAGCTGGTACCGTATTGCCGTGCGTGCGCCAGAAGAAAATACGCGCTTTCTCGTTGTGCTTCAGGAGGTCTTTGCATGACAGCTAAGCCCATAATGATTCAAGGCACCATGTCGGGCGCCGGCAAAAGTTTGCTCGTAGCAGGCCTGTGTCGCATTTTCGCCCAGGATGGCTACAAGGTCGCACCCTTCAAGTCGCAAAACATGGCGCTCAATTCTTTTATTACAACCGAGGGCATGGAAATGGGCCGCGCTCAAGTGGTCCAGGCCGAAGCAGCGGGCATCGAAGCCGAAGTGGCCATGAACCCCGTTCTGCTCAAACCCACTACCGACGTTGGCAGCCAGGTTATCGTGCAGGGCAGGCCGCTTAAAACCATGTCGGCGGTCGACTACTACGCCTTCAAACATGAACTGAAGCCTGTCATCATGGAGTCGTACAACAATCTGGCCGAACGCTTCGACATTATTGTTATCGAAGGTGCGGGAAGTCCTGCCGAAGTTAACCTGAAACAAGACGATATCGTTAATATGGGCATGGCCAAGATGGTCGCTTCGCCCGTGCTGCTTGCAGGCGACATAGACCGTGGTGGCGTGTTTGCCCAGCTTATTGGCACTATGATGCTTCTTGATCCCAGCGAACAGGCCCTCGTAAAAGGCTCTATCGTCAACAAATTCCGCGGCGACCCTGAAATCCTGCGCCCTGGACTTACTATCCTGGAAGAGCGTATGGGCGTGCCCGTCGTAGGCGTTGTGCCCTATATGCAGGTCGATATCGACGACGAAGACAGCATGTCCGACCGCTTAAGTGCGCGTTCACGCGGTGGCGTGGTTGACATTGCCGTAGTGCGCCTGCCTAAGATTTCCAACTTCACCGACTTTATCGCGCTGGAAGCCGCAGCGGGCGTCGATGTGCGCTACGTGGCTAAGGTAAGCGAATTGGGTAAGCCCGATCTTATTATTCTGCCGGGCACGAAGTCCACCCTGGCCGACCTGAAATGGCTGCGGGAAAGCGGCCTTGAAACAGCCATCCTGAAACTCGCCCATGCGGGCACGCCCATCTTTGGCATTTGCGGTGGCTACCAAATGCTCGGCCGCAGCATTGCCGACCCCCACGGGGTTGAAGGCGGTGGCGAAATGGCGGGCATGGATCTGCTCCCTGTTAATACGGTGTTCGAACCTGAAAAACATACCGTACAGTCGCAGGGCACGGTGCAAACCGTGGGCGGCGCTTTGGCAAGCCTTTCGGGCACGACAATTGCCGGCTACGAAATTCATATGGGCACCACAACCCTCGAAAACGACACGCCCTTTGTTTTCCTAGAAAGCGACGGCACAACAAAGGATGACGGCTGTGCCTACGGGAACGCCTACGGCACCTACGTGCACGGCTTTTTCGACGAGCCTCAGGCAACGAAAGCTCTTATTGCTTCGCTCCTTTCGGCCAAAGGCCTGGACGCGCACGCTGTTGAAGCGGTCGACATGGCTGCCTACAAACAGGAACAGTACGATACGCTGGCCAGGGGCCTACGGGAAAGCCTGGACATGGATTTGGTCTATCGAATTTTGGAGGAAGGCGTATGACCAGCAAGCTCGAACAGCTCACCTTCGTCAAACCTGCTGACATCGAAGCGCGCAGCTTTGAAATAATCGGCGAAGAACTGGGCAACACCACCTTCCCCGACGCGCACCATGAATCGGTGGTCAAGCGCGTTATCCATACGTCGGCCGATTTCGACTATGCCAAAAACCTGGTCTTTTCCCACGACGCCGTGGCGCACGGCATCAAAGCCCTGGCGGGCGGCACGTCCATTGTTACCGACACCAAGATGGCAGCCGCTGGCATCAATAAAAGCGTGCTGGGCAGCTTTGGCGGCGAAGTGCTTAACTTTATTTCCGACGCCGACGTAGCAGCCGAAGCTAGGGAACGCGGTCTTACGCGTTCAGCGGTTTGTATGGAACGTGCCGCGGCCCTGGGCGAGCCCTTGGTGTTCGCCATTGGCAATGCCCCCACCGCCTTGGTACAGCTTTACCAAATGATTAGCGAAGGCGCCATGGTCAAGCCAGCGCTTATCATTGGGGTGCCCGTGGGTTTTGTAAACGTTGTCGAAAGCAAAGAACTTATCCTGGACTTGGACGTGCCATCCATTGTGGCACGCGGGCGCAAGGGCGGTAGTAACGTGGCCGCCAGCATTTGCAATGCACTCCTCTATATTGCGTCCAACGACCGAAGAGAATAGTGCTGTTCGGGCGGCAAAGGCAAGCACTTTCCTGCTCTGCGCTCCTGCGGTTTACAATGAAGGCCTGGGTAAGTGTTTAACACAAACGAAAGGGCATGTGTGAACGAACTTGAACTGCATATAGAACCTGCCGACAAGGCGGCAGCGCAGCGTGCCCAGGACAAGTGGAACGCGGTAGCCAAGCCCCTTGGTTCGCTCGGCTTGCTCGAAGACCAGGTTATAAAAATCGCCGCGCTCACAGGAAGCGAACAGGTCGACATAAGCAAGCGCTGTGCGGCCATCCTCTGCGCTGACAATGGCGTCGTGGCGCAGGGCGTTTCCCAGAGCGGCCCCGACGTTACCACCATTGTGGCGAGCTGCATTGCCCAAGGTATTTCTTCAGTCTGCAAGATGGCAGAACCTATCGCCCTCGATTGCATCGCTTACGACTTTGGCATGCTCAAGCCGTCCCCCGAAGCAGGGGTGTGCGACAAGTGCATCGCACGCGGCACGGGCGACATAAGCCAAGGCCCCGCCATGACGCGCGAACAAGCCCTTGCCGCTATTACCGCAGGCATCGACGTCGTACGCGAGCTGAAAGACGAAGGCTACCAGCTTATTGCAACTGGCGAAATGGGTATTGGCAATACAACGACATCGACCGCTATGGCCTGCGTCTTTACCGGCAACGCACCCAAAGACCTGGTGGGACGTGGGGCGGGACTTTCCGACGAGGGGCTCAGCCGTAAGCTGCGGGCCATCGAAGAAGCCATCGCGGTCAACCAGCCCCATGCCGACGACACTATCGATGTACTTGCCAAGCTGGGTGGCTTTGACATTGCAGGTATGTGCGGCATGTTTTTAGGGGGCGCCCTATACCGCGTGCCCGTGATTATCGACGGCGTTGTTTCAGCTGTTGCAGCATATTGTGCAGCGCGCATTAGTCCTGCCTGCACTATTACCATGCTGCCTTCCCATGTCTCGAGCGAACCAGCTGCTTCAATATTGCTGGAGCGCATGGGGCTCACCCCGCCCATTAATGCAGGCATGCACCTGGGCGAAGGCACGGGCGCAGCATGCCTGGTCCCCTTGCTGGACATGGCGCTTGCGCTCTACCATGGGTCAACCTTTGAAGACTATGGCATGGACGCCTATAAGGAAACAGGAAAGAAGTAATTGTGCAACTCGTTATGATGCGCCATGGGGCGACAAGGGCCAACGAAGAGCGCCGCTATGCAGGCATGCGCACTGACGACGCCTTAACCGATGGTGGTCGTGCCCAATGTTTGGCTGCGGGTGTCTTCCCCACAGTTGAACGCGTCTACACAAGTCCCCTGCTTCGCGCGCAGCAAACGGCACGGATCTGCTTTCCCCAGGCAGAAATAATTGCATGGCCTGGTCTTGAAGAATATGACTTTGGTGCCTTTGAAGGTCACACCGCAGACGAAATGACCAACGACGTAGACTATCGCGCCTGGTTGGACAGCGGTTGCACTTCGCGCTGCCCCCAGGGCGATTCCCGCGTCAGTTATATAGAACGCAGCAATTCTGCCCTTGTCCAACTACTACAGGAAGCTGCACATCGCGGCGAAGACCAGGTAATTGTCGTGGGGCACAACGGCACCATCATGGCCGCCTTCCATGCCTTTGCCACAAGCGAACAAGGACGACGCCTCAACCGTGCCGACGTGGACTATTTTAACTGGCATGTGCCCAACGCCCAAGGCTATACCGCTCAAGCAATCTTTGGTGCACAGGACAGCAGCGCACAGCTCACCTTCACCCAGTGCAGGCGGTTCGAAACTCTTCCTTTATAGGGAAATTCGATTAAAGGAATTCGACAATCTTTTCGGCGGCAGCACCCGCGTCTTCAGTGTAAGCGTCTGCACCAATTTCGTCGCAGAAGGCCTGATTAATGGGAGCGCCGCCAACCATAATTTTTACCTGGTCGCGCAAGCCCGCCTCTTCAAAGGCCTTCACGGTGTCGCTCATGGAAACCATGGTCGTGGTAAGCAAAGCAGACAGGCAGACCACCTTGCATTCGGGGTGTTCTTCCACATGCTTGACGAAGGCCTCAGGGGCAACGTCGACACCAAGGTCGGTCACTTCAACGCCCTTGCCTTCAATCATCATGCGAACCAGATTCTTGCCAATGTCATGCATGTCGCCCTTCACGGTGCCGATGCAGGCAAAGCCAGCAGGTTCAGCGCCTTCCGCGGCCAAAACGGGTTTCAAAACTTCCGTGCCGGCAACCATGGAACGAGCAGAAATAAGCATTTCGGGGACGAAGCATTCACCCCGCGAAAAGCGTTCGCCAATTATGTCCATGGCAGAAATAAGAGCATCGAGCAGCGCCTGCGGATCTTCGCCCGCGTCCAAGCCCTGCTGCACCATGGGGCCAACTTCTTTGCGCTTACCAGCTATAACGGCGTCGCGGATATCGTCAAACAAAGACATTGTTATCTCTTTTCTTCATAGGTGGCCACCCTTGTTCACAGGCGGTCGCACCGCATTCATGGGCAATCGTCCCGTGTTCATGGGTGGCCGCCCCGTGTTCATGGGTGCTTCTCCCTTGATTTTCGTTGCTCTGATTATAGTACAAGCCTAATAACAGATACACCCAGTAAAACTTATGGTGTTTGGCCCATGGTTGTAGGGCACCCCGGCTTCGGTGCACACTTCGGTCACCACGAAACCTGCTGCTTCCAGCGACACCACCATGCGGTCGGGAAAACGACAAGCTGCATGGGGATAGGTGCATTCCGTACACAGCATGCAGGGCCCGGCGCCCAAGGCCATAAACGAAAGGCCTTCGCCGGATAAAGCTTCTACAAGACTAACAAGGCGCTTGTTCTGCGTGCTTTCCGCAGTGCCCATGGCTTCGATGTCAAATTCGTCTTCGAGCTGCCCCACCGTCTGCACCACCATGCAGTTTTCAAAGGCGTGTACGCGCTTTTCGTAGTCTTCGACTTCGCCGCAAGCAGGCGGGCACGACCACGATTTCCCGTATGCCTGACACAAATTCGCAGCACACATATCGCGTACTTCAGGGTGCGTGTGCAAGGCGGAAGTCTTGCAATGACCAATTGCGTCGAAGCCCTGTTCATGTGCCAAGGTTTCGATGCGTTCCTTCATTACACTTCCCTGTTCGAAGACTGCCTGGTGCCAGGGCCATTAATCCTGCTTAGGACCAAAAATGCCTTCGCGATAAGCCGTCAGGTATTCCATGCAATATTCGTCGTTGCCGACAAGGGCGTCGGTTGCATAAACAATACCCATCATGTCGCGGTTGAGCGGGTCGATAATGGCAGAGTCCATGCCAGCGTTCATGGCCAAAACCATGAAGCCCATGTTGATAGCCTTGCGCACGGGCAGGCCAAAGCTGATATTGGAAAGGCCTGACGTAATATGAATGTCGGGGCACAGCTCGCGCACCTCGCGGCAAACCTGCGTAAAAACCGTGCAACTTTCTTCGTTGGTACCCAAGGTTTCTACAAGCGGGTCAACAAAAACTTGGTCGGGCTTAACACCGTATTCGTCCATCTTTTCCAGCAGGCGCTTAAACGCATTAATGCGGCCCTCGGCGGTTGAAGGAATGCCATCTTCGTCGTCGAGCATGGCAACCACTTTCCATTCGGTGCCTGCAATAAGCGGAAAGATTTTTTCGACCTTATCACCCGCGATAGAAATTGAATTAATCATGCCAGGGCGATCGACGAACTTCATAGATTCAACCAGAATATCGGCACTGGGGGAATCCAGGGCAATGGGGGTGTCGGTGGCTTCCTGGATAAGACCAACCATCCACTCCATAATGTCCAAGGCGCCTTCGTTGGTGGCAGGGCAACAGTCGAGGTAGGCCGCACCAGCTTCAGCCTGTGCCTTAGCAATTTCTTTGATGTATTCGCCATCGCGTTCTTCGATTGCCTGCCCCGTGCGGGGAACAAAACCGTTAATCTTTTCACCGATGATTATCACGTTATATCGTCCTTCTTCCCTTTTAGTAGCAACGCGCACGCTTTTAGTAGTAACTTACACGCGCCCGCTGGCACCCTCTCTTTAAAGCCCCGCAGCCTGCTTGGCTGCTTCAACCGCATGGCTTACCAGCACCGCCGTGGTTACCGAACCAACACCCCCTGGAACAGGGGTAATGGCATCCACGATAGGTTCAACGTCGTCAAAAATAACATCGCCACACGGCTTGGATTTTTCTTCACTCCAACCAAAGCCGACATCGATAACGGTTTGGCCAGCCTTGAAGTATTCGGCGCCGATGGTTTCCACCCTGCCAACCGCAACCACCACAATGTCGGCTTCGCGCGTCACAGACGGCGCATCGACGGTCTTGGTATGGCACGTAGTAACCGTGGCATTGGCGTCCATAAGCATCATGGAAACAGGCTTGCCAATAACGAGCGAACGGCCAATAACGGCAGCGCGCTTGCCTGTAACATCGATATCGTAATGCTTGAGAATTTCCATACACGCCTGAGCCGTGCAGGGGGCGTAGCCTTCGTTCTTACCCGTAAACACGTGCCCCAAGGAAGCGTCCGTGGCCGCGTCCACGTCTTTGGCAGGTGCGAGGGCGTCGCAACAAGCTGCTTCGTCGAGCTGTGCAGGCAGAGGTCGAAGCATGAGCACACCATGCACGCTTGTATCCGCGTTCAGGTCTTCGATGGCGGCGAGCATGCTTGCCTGGTCCACGTCTGCCGGCAATACAACGTTCTTAACCGCAACACCGGCAGCTTCGCAGTGCTTGACGGCTGCACGTTCGTAAGACAGGTCGTCGTCGCGTTCACCCACGCGCAAAATTGCGAGCGTTGGCACCACGCCCTTGGCCTTACAGGCTTCCACCACAGCAGAACTGCGCTGCGCCAGCGCTTCGGCAACGGGAGCACCTTTCAAAAGAGACGCCATAAGCTACTCCTTTATAGCATTCATAACGGAAGCACTAATTGCTTCGGCTTTGGGAATATATTTGTTAAGCAGAGCGTCGACCTCGCCTTCAACTTCTTCAGCATAAGCACGGTCTTGCAGGGTTTTCGTATTGATGAACACGTTCATGGCAGCTGCTTCGAGGGCCGCACGGCACAACGAAGCGCCACAGCCTGCGTCGGACACAATAAGGCGGGAACACTTCGCTGCCATTTCTTCAAGTAAGTCAATGGTATTGCAAACCAGGCGCACCATCTCTAAGGGGCAGACCAGAGCAGCCTTGGTGCAGACTTCAAGCGTTTCGGCGCGCATAGGGTCTTCCTTGGGAATGCCATAGGCTTGAGCAAGCGGAGCAAAGGCCGCCGCGTCTTCGTCCATCAAATCAACCAGGCGCGCGCGAATGGTTTCAGCTTCGGCCAGCATGCGCTGCATGTCTGCTTCTACGCTGGCAAACTTTTCCTTGCCTGCGGTGAACACGCCTGCCATAGAACAGAGCGCCGCTCCCAGCGCACCAACATAGGCGGCAGCACCGCCGCCGCCTGGTACGCTCTTCTTCGCGGCAAGTTCAGTTGCAAAATCTTTGCAACTAATATCTGCCAACAAGTCTGCCATTAGAACAGGCCCACAATTCTGCCGTCTTTCTTCACATCGATGCGTTCAGCAGCAGGACGCTTAGGTAGACCGGGCATGGTCATAATCTCACCAGTCAGAGCCACAATAAAGCCAGCACCCGCGCTCACCTTCAAGTTACGCACGGTAATGCGGAAGTTCTTCGGAGCGCCCAGCTTGGTTTGGTCGTCGGTAAAGCTGTATTGGGTCTTCGCCACGCAGATGGGAAGCTTGTCCAAACCCAGCTCTTCCAGCTGCTTCATTTGCTTCATGGCATTAGGCGTGAAGTCCACACCGTCGGCACGGTAGATCTTCTTGGCAATGTCGTTGAGCTTCTTGGTGATGGAGTCGTTCACGTTGTAGCTGAAGCGGAAGTTGCTCTTCTTGTCGCACACACGCACCACTTCTTCTGCCAAGTCAATGGCACCAGCGCCACCCTTTGCCCAATGCTGGGCCAGAACGGCATTCACGCCCAGGCGCTTGCACTTCTTCTGGACCAGATCGAGTTCCTTCTTGGTGTCTGTCGGGAACGCATTGATAGCAACGACGGCTGGCAAACCATAGACCTTCTGGATATTGCCCACGTGCTGGAGCAGGTTAGGCAGACCGGCTTCCAGGGCCTTCAGGTTTTCTTTGTTCAGTTCGTCCTTCGGCACGCCGCCGTTGTACTTCAGGGCGCGCACGGTTGCCACGATAACCACAGCAGAAGGCTTCAGGCCAGCAGCGCGGCACTTGATGTCCAGGAACTTTTCAGCACCCAGGTCGGCACCGAAACCGGCTTCGGTAATGACATAGTCGGCCATCTTCATGGCGGTCACCGTTGCCTGTACGGAATTGCAGCCATGGGCAATGTTGGCGAAGGGGCCGCCATGCACAAAGGCCGGATTGTTTTCCAAGGTTTGGACCAGATTCGGCTTGATGGCGTCCTTGAGCAGGGCCGTCATGGCGCCTTCGGCCTTCAGCTGATGTGCCGTAATGGGCTTACCCTTGCGGCTGTAAGCGACAATAATATTGCCCAGGCGCTTCTTCAGGTCGTCCAGGTCGGATGCCAGGCAGAACACAGCCATAATTTCCGAAGCCACGGTAATGTCGAAGCCGTCTTCGCGCACCACGCCGTCGGCAGCGGTACCCAAGCCGTCCACAACGTTGCGTAGCTGGCGGTCGTTCATGTCCACGCAGCGGTGCCAGGTAATGTTGTTCAAATCGATATCGAGTTCGTTGCCTTGCTTGATGTGATTGTCCAGCATGGCTGCAAGCAGGTTATTGGCAGCACCAATAGCATGGAAGTCTCCCGTAAAATGCAGGTTAATGTCTTCCATAGGAACAACCTGGGCGTAGCCGCCACCAGCAGCACCGCCCTTTACGCCAAATACTGGACCCAGGGAAGGTTCGCGCAAAGCCAGCATGGAGCTTTTGCCCAGCTTGCACAGAGCGTCATGCAGGCCAACAGACGTGGTTGTCTTGCCTTCGCCGGCAGGAGTAGGGTTAATAGCGGTCACCAAAACAAGCTTGGCCTTCTTGCGTTTATTTTCATAGGAATGGATGTCGACCTTAGCCTTATAGTGGCCATAAGGCTCGCACGTACCCCAATCGATACCAGCTTTTTCTGCCACTTCCTGAATGGGCAGCATGGTAGCTTCTTGGGCGATTTCAATGTCTGACTTGTACTGCTTGGTGGCCATATTATTCCTTTCCTTGAGGCTTGGTAACTCGATGTTTCTATTGTAACGACCAAAGGGCTCCATGTCGCGCCTGGCATGCCCTTAGTTGGTAAATGAACACGCAAAGTACGCTTTTGGCAAGGTCTAAAAAGCGCATGAGAAAGAGCCAGGGTAAACGCTGGAAAGATATCGGAAAACTTCTCAAAGGGGACGGCAAAAGAGTTCTTAAAGGAACCACAGAAAAACACCTGAAGAACTGGTGCAGCTAGTCTTATGAATAGTCCCTTGGTGCGTCCTTGGGCGGCTGTATGCCATGCTTGGTTTCTTCGTCGGGCTCCACACCAGGCAGCCACTGACGACGCGCATAGCCGTCCAAACCCGTACAGTTTGCACCCCAGGGACTCTTAAAGATATTGGCCCAATTAACGGGAGGAACAATGTAGGATTGCAGTGCGTCTGTTTCGCCGTGGGGCTTCAGACGATGGTAAGCCTTAAACCAAATGCAGTATTCTTCCCCTGGGTACACTTCGCACCAACCGTCTTTTGATCCACCGCACGGACCATTGCGTTGACACTTCGGACACTTCACCATAGGGCAGGTATATGCCGTGGCATACAGACCGCAATCACCACAGTCCATGCATCCATACAGGGCGGTCTTACCCAGGTGCTCCAGGCCATGTTTGCGGTTGCGCCCCTTGGTAGATTCCAGATTTTGCTCACGCGACACAAACATGCCATTAATGCCCTTTTGCGGGCTAAATATGAAACGATGCGCAAAACGGGAAAGGCCGTAGTTGCCCTTAATCTTCTTACCCGTATAGGTTTCGGTTAGACCCGCAGGTTTGCGCAGATTCAAACCCGTTGCTTCGTCTTTCTTGTAGTAATAGAAACATCCGTCCTGGGGGTACTCAAATACGGAAAGGTGGTCCTGCCAGTTAGCTTCGAATTCGTCTGCTAGAGCTAAAACACGCGTAACATTTTCAGGGGTACAACCCACGCCCCCAAGGTGGACGCCCGCACAACCAAGACCCTTGGCAATGGCTACCATTTTCGCAGCACGCTGCAGGCGCGCTTCAAGGCCCTTGTCTTCGGAATGGTCGCGCTCGTCTTTGAGCACCCGGAGGAATTCGTCGGTTACGTCGCAGCCTGGAATGCTTCCACGGTTCATGGCGCCACCGTGACCAGCATTGATAAGGTAGATGTTTGCAATAAAGGGAACCATAATGCCGTGGTCTTCCATAAGCCAAAGCATTTCTTGGAGCTTGCGTGCAGAAAAGCCAACCTGGCTCACGACAAACTGGGCGCCCGCTGCAACTTTCTTTTTCAGCTTGAACAGCTGTGTCATGGTTTCGGCTTCGGTCCATTTGAATGGCGAAACTACGCAACCAGGAAAGAAGGTACCTGGTGCCGTACGTTCGATTTCGCCCTTCATATTAGGATAACCCATGCCACGATTAAAGGACTGGATATGCTGTGTCATGGTAACGGAATCCAGGTCGAACACGGGGCGCGGCTGCCCCATCCATCCCATGCCGTTGTAGTCGCCTGTCATGACCAGTAGGTTTTCGATGCCGGCATGTTGCATGGCATAATACTGGGATTCTGCCTGGTTGCGATTACGGTCTTTACAGGTGAAATGTACGAGCGGCACGATGCCTTCGTCGAGCAGTTGCTTGCCAAAGGCGTCGGACCCGAGGGCGGGATTACCACTGGGACAGTCGGTAATAGAAACCGCATGAATGCGTCCCGTAGCCCACAGGCCACGCGCGTCTTCAAGCAGCGCTTCTTGGGGCTTTTCGGCACCGCTTCCGCGCCCAGGAATGATTTCGCAAGTGACAACGAATTCACCTGCTTCCAGTGCTTTCCTGAACTTGTTTTGAACCACAGATAACCCTGTCTTTCCTTAGCGCGTGCTTGTTTTTGCTCTGTCTATTGTGCCACACATAGCCACGTGACTGAAAAAGGCTTACGGTTTCTCAATACTCTTTTGGCAACAAGACTGCCCCTGTAGTGCGCTACGAGCGACGGCGGGGATGGCCTTTGCGCGCACGAATACGTTCTGCTTCTGCCGTTTTCAACTGCTGTTCAGCGTTTTCGTTATGAAGGCGCTGGTAAGATTCCAGGCGCGCCGGATGGATGGTGCCTGCCTCGACAGCTGCGCGCACCGCACATCCAGGTTCGTCGACGTGCTTACAGTCGCGGAACTTGCATTCTTGGGCCAGGTCGGTAATGTCGGCAAACGCGGTCGCCAAGCCTTCTTCGGCTTCCCATAGGCCCATGCCACGCACGCCGGGCATATCTACCACAAAGCCACCGCCCTGGATGGGCACAATAGCACGGTTGACCGTAGTGTGGCGGCCCTTCCCGTCCGTTTCGCGCACGGGTGTGGTGGCCTGAACTTCGGAACCCGCCAACACATTCACGAGCGACGACTTCCCCACGCCAGAACGCCCAATAAGCACGGCCATACTGTCTTCGGGTACGTGGGTGCGCAGGGCTTCAATGCTTGCTGCATCGGTTTCGGAAACCACTTCGACGGCCGCTGTATTCCCTACAATGCTGCGTACCGTTTCGGCCACCTTGTGCGCCTGGGCTTCATTGGCAAGATCGGCCTTGGTAAGCGCTACCACCACCGCTGCGCCTGTTTCGCAGGCCAACACCAATTCGCGTTCGAGGCGGTTTATGTTCAGTTCTGCCAAGGGGTGCGCCACAATGATTGTGTCGAAATTGGCGGCCAAGGTTTGCGCCTGAGAACGTTCAGCCGGATCGCGACGTACGAGCACGCGTTCTCGTGGAAGGATTTCGGCAATCTGGGCTACATCGGCTTCATCGAGCGCGCCAACCAGTACTTTGTCGCCAATAACCGCGCGGACCTTTTCACCCTTCACTAGGGCCGTTGCGTGCTTGCAGCGCACCTGTCGCCCATCGTCAAGCAACACCAGGGGGAAGCCCCTGTCCAACTGAACAACCCGTCCACAAGAAGTAGATACCAGCGCATTGCGTGAAGTCGTTTCGTCCTCGTGCACGCGCGAAGCAGTTTCGTCCTGGTGCACTTGCGATGCGACATGAACCTTGCCCTTGTGCACTAGCGTTCCCGTTCCCGCAGATAGGTGTAGATAAGGGTAAGAACAAGACCTATGGCCACTAGAACAAGCCCGGGAATAAAAGCGCTTATGTCGAAGTTGTCCTGCGACACGCTGCCCTTCGCGATAAGCGTTACATTTTCCGCATGGATGTCCATGATGCCTTCATGGCTCGGGCACGCCAAGTAAAAAACGCCGCGTACTTGCAGGGTAGTACCTTTGTGATTGTAGCTACCATACGTATCGATTAAACCAAGGATATCTTCGCCCACCAAAACAGAAATACTGCTTTCGTGGTCGTTTTCAATGGACTCAAGGGTAATCCAAACTTTACCCTTGTCACCTTCCGCGCGAATGGAGTCGCCCACCACTTCGCCCACCACCTGTACCGTATTGCCTTGGTAGGTAGCGTCGGCCAGCGAAAGTTCGTAAATGCTGGTGTCATAGAGGAAGGAATTGTCGGCAGTCTGGCGCGCGTCAACGGTGTTTTCACCTGCGTCTTCATGCGAATCTTCAGATGTACTGGCAGCCCATGCAGGTGCGGCAAACAAGGTCATAAGCAAGACAAACAGTATGGCAAATTTGGACCTAGTCATTGCGACCAACCTTTGCAGGACTAATGCGAGGCAACACCGAAGCACCAATCTTCAAACCCAGGGCAATGAGCGTCACAATTTCTAGACGGCCAGCCCACATTTCAAGTATGTAAATAGCCTTAAGCACCGTGGGCATGCCCGCATCGGTGAACGTAGTTATACCAGAATTCGAAGCCATGGCAATGCTTTCCGAAATGGATGAAAGTGCGTCGTAGCCAAGCGCAATGCCCGCCAGGGAGCCAATGACATAGACCACGATATAAAACATGGTTACCGTCATGGCGTCCTTCACTTCACCTTCATCAAGCACGACTCTGCCCAGATGTTGGTAGCTAGAAACATTACGTACCGATTCGCTGCTCATGGAGTTCTTCATGGTTTCGTAGGCCGACTTTGCCACGATGGCTACGCGCTTGAGCTTAATACCACCAGCCGTCGACCCGCTCGACGCACCAATGCCCATCATAAGTGCAAGCACCATAATGGCACCCGAAGGCAGCAGGGCCGACATCTGATTGCTGGTCATGGTGGTAAAGCCCGTTGTTGTGGCAGCGCCCACAAAGGTGAAAAGCCCCGTGCGCATAAGCGCAGGCAGCCCGCCGCCGAGCGAAGATGCGCTTGCGGCAATAATAAATACCACAAGCATGCCTACCCACCAAATAAGAGCCGTGCGCACTTCGATGTCGCGCGGGAACAGATGGAATTTACCATTCCACACTTCATTTTGCAGGGCAAAGTTGAGGCCGCCCAAAATCATGAGCGTCATAACAATAAATTCAACGGCCACGCTATGATAGTAAGTAATACTGGTACTCATGGGTGCCAGGCCAGCCGTCATAAAGCCCGACATAGCAAGCCACACCCCATGGAGCATGGCGCGAGTGCCCGACATTCCCATAAACAGTAACACGGTCGTGAGTACGATGCCGGCCAAAAAGATAATGCCTGCGGAAAACTTAAAGATAAAGCGCGCGGTTTCGACCACATTGGGCACCACGTGTTCACTGCGGCCTTCCGAAGAATACAGGCTCGAACTGCCGCCACGAGCGAGCAGGCCCACGCTCATGGCCACCACAACCAGGCCCATACCGCCGGTGTAGTTCATCACAAAGCGCCACATATTGTCGGCATGCGATACGTGATTGGTATAGGCGATAAGCGTAGCGTTCGTAGTGGTGAAATGCGACACCGAATCGAACAGAGCGTCGGTATAGCTTGCATAATGCATAGACATATACAGGGGTATAGCCCCCACCAAAGCCACGGCAATCCAAGCGAAACCGGTAACGGCCATTGCTTGCGTACGATTCAAGTGGCCAGGGGTAATGCGCATCATGCGAAGAACGGTACCCACCACCAAGGCTATGCCTATCGCAAGCAGGTAACGTGATGCCGCGTCCCATTCCTGGGCAACAAGAGCCGTTGCGAACGGCAAACACAGAGCCACTGCTTCCAATACCAGCAGCACGCCCAAATAGTGCGCAATCACGCGGAAATCGTAGAATGTAAAGCGTTGCCACATAGCTATCCGAC
This sequence comes from uncultured Eggerthellaceae bacterium, assembly GCA_905234635.1. Classification (GTDB taxonomy): domain Bacteria; phylum Actinomycetota; class Coriobacteriia; order Coriobacteriales; family Eggerthellaceae; genus CACXMZ01. The sequence continues at coordinate 27,481 of CAJOJB010000001.1, forward strand.
GATAAACCTTACGGCGATAACTACCACTTCGAGAACGAAGAGGAAGGCCATTATGCAAACAACGACAGAGGCAAGCCCTAAGAGGGACGTGCGCAGGTCGTAGGTCTTTTCTCGCTGCAATTCGCGCATAACGTGCATATTTTACTACTCACAAGCATTTTTCGCTGACAGCAGGGTAAAAATATGTACGAAACAAGAACCGGCCCGCATGAAGCGGACCGGTTCGTTAAGGCACTGCACCAGGAATTTCTGTCCTGGCACCCTATGCGCTATTCGCGTCCAGCCTTTTCACCTTGGGCGGTGCGGCGACGCAGGCTAACAAGAACCAGCATAACTGCAATAAGAGCCAGCGCGGACAGACCAGCAACGACCGGACCAAAGGCGTCGGAGGTCTTCACGTCGCCCAGGCGAGCCACGCTCGGCGTAGCAGGCGTCGGCGGGTTCTGGGTAACCGTCGGCGGCGTGTTTACCGGAGGCTCGGGCTCGGGCGTGGGCTCAGGTTCAGGATCCGGCGTAGGATCAGGCGTGGGCTCGGGTTCAGGATCCGGCGTGGGATCGGGTGTCGGCGGATTGTAGGGCGTCGGCGGCTCGGGAATCGTTGGCGGAGGCGTTACCACAACTTCATTGGTAGCCTGCGGATTACCATTGATGGCAACCGTTGCCTTGTTCGGAACGTTGGTGGTTCCATACTTGGCAATAAGCTCTTCGTCGGTAACACCATCGCGCAGCTTAGCCACGATAGTCATCGTAACTACACTGTTGCGGTCGGCGCTTGCATCGCTCGTGGTAAAGCGAACCAGATTGCCCACGGTTTCGTCGACGTATTCAGCAGCACCATCGATTTCAACGCTTACCACTTCGAGCACATCTTCAATCTGGTCTTCAAATACGGCGCTCACCGCGTTGTAAGGCATACGCTGAGCAATCGTGTACACGAAGGTATCGGTGCGTTCGGCCAGTTCAAGTGCGCCCTTCATGTCATTGATGAACTTCTCGGGTTCGTCGGCAGGCGGCGTGGGCGGCGTAACCGTAACTGTGTTGGATTCATAGCTACGGTCTGGGTCGTCGTTCACGATGTAGTTTGCCGTATTAGGAACGTTCGGGTTGCCGTTCGCGTCAAGGTACTTGGACAGGTCGGCACCTGCCTTGATGCTTGCCTGGAAAGTAACCTTGATGGTCTTGCCACGCAGGTCGACGATTTCGCCTTCAGCTTCGGCTTCTTCGTCGGCAGCTTCGTCGTTAGCGGCGTCGTCGTTGGCGGCAGCAGCTTCTTCAGCGGCAGCCTTGGCTGCGGCAGCTTCTTCGGCGGCGGCGTCAGCAGCAGCACGTGCTTCGGCAGCGGCAGCGGCGGCGTCAGCAGCAGCGGCTTCGGCGGCCTGAGCAGCTTCTTCAAGTTCGTCAGCCTTGGCCTGGGCAGCTGCAGCCTTTTCGGCGGCTTCATCAGCAGCGGCGGCAGCGTCGTCGGCAGCAGCGTCGTCGCCTTCTTCGGTTTCTTCAGCCTCTTCAGTCGCGGGCTTGCTGGTGGCAACTTCAACCGTCAGCAACTGGCCGTCAATAGTCTTAGTAGCCTTGATTTCTTCACCGTCAACCGTTACTGAAACGTCGTCAGCAGCGGTTTCGAATTGAAGTTCGTCTACCAGCTTGTCGGTGATGGTCATCTTTTCGGCATCGGCAGGTACATAGACCTCGATGTCATAGGTGAACACTTCGTCAGCTGCATTAAGGTCGGCATGCTGAGCATTGTTGACAGTCTTAACGATTTCTTTGTCTTCGACTGGCGGAACAACCTTAACTTCATTGGTCGTGCGCGGAATGTCGTTGATAGTTACGACTGCCTTATTCGGAACCGTCGTGGAACCGTACTTGGCAATAAGGTCGGCGTCGCCCACGCTGTCGCTAATCTTGGCAACGATGGTCAGGGTCAGCGTCTGGCCTTCATAGCCGCGAGCGTCTTCGATGGTAGCAACAACCTTGTTGCCGTCAACGGTAACAACAGCGTCGTCGCAGTTCATGCTTGGGGTGCCTACGATTTCAAGCACATCTTCCAGCGTGTCTTCAAAGACCACGTTCTTGGCACCAGCAGGAATGACCTGAGAAACCGTATAGGTAAATTCATCAGGACGGGACTCGAGTTCGACGAGTTCCTTCTGGCCGTTGATTTCCTTTTCAGGATCTTCGCGCGGATTATCCGGCGGAGTTACCTCTACTTCGTTGGTGGTCTTGGGGTTGTTGTTAACGGAAACTTCTGCCACATTCGGAACTGTAGTGGAACCATACTTGGCAATAAGCTGTTCGTCGGTTACGTCATTGCGAATCTTGGCCTGGATGGTCAGGGTGACCGTTTCGTTGCGGTCGGCAATAACATTCGAACCAACAGCAGTTACCACATTACCTTTGACCTTGATTTCATAGGTACCCTTGCCGTCGATGGTGGGTTCACCCACGATTTCAAGCACGTCTTCCAGCATATCGTAGAAGCTAGCGGTCTTGGCATCGCCTGGGAAGGTCTGGCTTACCGTGTAGGTAAATACCTGGTCACGCGTGCCAAGGGCAAGGCTCAGCTCGCCGTCGACCTTCTTTTCTGGATCGCTACCAGGCTCATCTGGCGGGGTAACCGTTACGGTGTTGGTCGTACTCGGCTTGTTATTAATAGTAACCGTAGCCTTGTTCGGTACCGTTGTGCTGCCATACTTAGCAATAAGGTCGGCGTCGGTTACTTCGTCGCGGATCTTTGCCTTGATGGTAAGGGTTACTTCCTTTTCACGGTCGGCCGTCGCATCTTCGGTTGCGGCCGTTACCTTGTTGCCCACAACCGTAATGGTATAGGCGGCTGCGCCATCGATGGTGGGCTCGCCCACTACTTCGAGTACGCTTTCAAGTTCGTCTTCGAAAGTAACGGTTTCGGCAGCAGAGGGAACCAGCTGCGTAATCGTGTAAGTAAAGGTTTCGGGACGAGTCTCGAGCTCGTAAGCCTCAACGCCGTTAACCTTCTTATCGGGATTGCTCGGGGGCGTAACCGGTACCGTATTGGTCCCCTTGCCCTTGCCATTGATGGTTACAGTTGCTTCATTTGGAACATTCGTCGAACCATATTTTGCAATAAGGTCTTCGTCAGAAATACCTTCTTTAATCTTGGCCTGAATGGTCAGGGTTACCGTCTTATTACGGTCGGCAATTACGTTGTTGCTCGTGGCGGTAACCTTCTGGCCTTCAACCGAAATGGTATAGGTAGCTGCACCATCAATGGTGGGTTCGCCTACGACTTCGAGTACGTCTTCCAGCACGTCTTCAAAGGTGGCCGTCTTTGCGTCACCCGGGAGCTTTTGGCTAATCGTGTACGTGAAGGTTTCGGGGCGGTCTACCAGGATAACGTGGTCAACACCATTAACCTTCTTCTGGGGTTCGTCACCTGGCTCATCGGGTGGGGTAACTTTAACAATGTTGGTGAACTTAGACTTGTCGTCGATAGTAACGGTTGCTTTGTTAGGTACAACGGTCGATTCATACTTGGCAATAAGCTCATCGTCCGTTACTTCGTCGCGAATCTTGGCAACGATGGTCAGGGTAGCGATTGTGTCTTTTTTAACTACTGGAGCTTCTTCGCTACCTTCTGCCGTTGCAACAACTTTGTTGCCATCAACAACAACTTCGGCACCGTCCAGATCGATAGTCGGCGTGCCGACTACTTCAAGGACACTTTCGAGTTCGTCCTCAAAGACGACCTTGGTGGCGCCAGCAGGGATAGTCTGAGTCACAGTGTAGGTGAAGGTTTCGGGGCGCTCTTCAAGCTCAACGAGCTCTGTGTCGCCATTAATCTTCTTCTCGGGGTCGCTCGGAGGTGTAACACCGACTTCGTTGGTGTCCACTGCGGGCTTGTTGTTAAAGCCAACCTTTGCCTTATTAGGAACCGTAGTAGAGCCATACTTTTCAATAAGCTCTTCGTCGGTTATGCCATCGCGAATCTTTGCGACGATAGTGAGAGTTACAACACTACCACGTGCGTTGGTGACAATCTCATTGCCGTCTGCGTCTTCGGCAGTTGCCACAACCTTGTTGCCGTCAACAACAACTTCGGCACCTGCAAGGTCGATGGTTGCTTCGATTACCTCAAGAACGCTTTCGAGTTCGTCTTCAAAGATAACTTTGGTAGCCTTGGGGAGAATCTTTTGAGAGACCGTATAGGTGAACTCCTCGGTGCGGTTCTCAAGCTCAACAGCTTCTTTGTCGTTGACTTTCTTTTCGGGTGTCGACGGCGGGGTAACAAGCACTTCGTTCGTGGACTTGCCCTTGCCGTCAATGTTTACCGTAGCAGTGTTTGGAACTTCGGTCGTGCCATACTTTTCGATAAGTTGCTCGTCGGTAACACCGTCGCGAATCTTGGCTTCGATAGTGAGCGTTACTACCTTGGTCCAGACTGCCTTAAGGGCATCATCTTCGAGGGTGGCAGTAACAGTTTGCCCGTCAACCGCTACGCTTGCGCCTTCTGCGTCCAGGCTCGGCTCCCCAACGATTTCAAGAACGTCTTCGAGCGTATCCGTGAAGGTGGCGCTCTTGGAGTATGCCGGGATATATTGCTCAACCGTATAAACGAAGGTTTCGTCGCGGTTGGTGAGTTCTACCGTTTCGGTTTGACCGTTTATCTTCTTAACGGGGTCTTCTTCAGACGGCGGAGGAGTTACTTCTACCTCGTTTGTGGTCTGAGGATTGTCGTTGATGGTAACGATTGCCTTGTTCGGAACAGTAGTAGAACCATACTTTTCGATTAACTGCGCATCGGTTATACAACCGTGTCTTTTTCAACAACAGGTTCTTCTTCGGTGCCGGTAGCGCTCGCACTTACATAGTTGCCATCCACTACTACTTCAGCAATAGCAGGAGCAATTGTGGCGCTTTTAACTTCGAGAACATCTTCTAGGGTGTCTTCAAAGACTACCTTGGTAGCACCAGCAGGAACGGTTTGAGTAACGGTGTAGACAAAGACCTCGGTCTTTAAGGTCAACATGCTCAACACCATTGACCTTCTTTTCAGGAGTAGAAGGAGGTGTAACCGTTACCTCGTTTGTGGTCTTGGGGTTGTCGTTGATGGTAATGGTTGCCTCGTTGGGTATATCAAGAGTGTTGCCGTACTTGGCAAGCAGTGCAGCGTCGGTGACGCTGTCCTTGACCTTGGCGGCAATGACAAGAGTAACGTTCTTGCCGCGCACTGCCGTTGCGTATTTCTCGGTCAACGGTGCGTTGGCGGACGTGTTGTCCAGGATGAATGCGGTTACGTTCTGGCCGTTGATCTTGGTTTCGATGAAGCCGGGGACTGCGGCCAATTCACCGTCGGCAAGGTAGAGCTTCGCCTCTTTGGCCTCCAGCTCGTCAACCAGCACATCTTCGAACTCGATGCTCACTGCGTCGGCAGGAACAACCTGAGATACGGAGAAGTAGAAGGTGTCGTCGCGATTGGTAAGCTTCAAGTTAGTTGCATCATCGGAACCGTCAAGCACGCGTACCGTAGCCGGCTGCTCTGCAAACAGAACGCGACCCGGATTGCTGGCGGAAGCGTCGTCGGCATCTTCGCTATTCGGGAAGTTGACTACAGTCTTCGCAGTTGCTTCAAGAGTCTTGTTTTCAGCACCCTGGTTGACCGTACCCTTGATGGTAAGGTAATAGTGTTCGCCCTGCATACGCATGGTGTTTGCGAGGAAGCTTTCGTTGAACGTGTAGGTGACCGTGTTGCCCTCCACGCTAAAGCTGCCTGCCTCGGGGATAACGCCAACAATCCCTTCGCCAGAGTCTTCGACCTCGGCGGCAATCTTGCTGCGTTCGATGGTGAGCGAATCTTGATCGACGGTTACACCGTCGGGGATAGTGGCAACGATCTTGAGGCCCTTGTAGCGAGTGGAGCCATCCTGGCCCAGAGAGTTGACCTGCTGGTCAACCTTATACGTAACAACATTGTCAACTGCTACCGTAGCAATTTCGTTCAGTTCTTCCTGTGCTTCTTCGCTCGTGGCGGCAACGCCCTTCCATGGAGACGAATCCACGGAGATGGCCGGTTTGCCAGGAACAGAATTCGTCAGGGCCATTGGGTAGATTGTGAACCAGAAGGAGTTGTCAGGTGTATTCATGCGGAAACGCACGTCAAGCGAATCGGCAAAGTTTAAGGAAACCGAGTTGCGCGTGAAGCCGTCGGCACCCATGGTGTCCTGGAATCCGTTTTCGGAAGTGGTCCAGTAATAGGGCCAAGGCGCATCGGCGTCTTCGGTCGTTGTATAGTCGCCCAGCCAAATGGTGCCCTTCTGTGGCCAGTATGTTTTACCATCTGTGCTCGTGAAGGTATCGTACAGACCCATTTCGCTATAGCGGTCATTGTTGCCGCGCTCGCCCGTGCCTTCGCCGGTGTACACGTTGGTGTTCTCGACCACATATGCCGCGTTGATCTTGCTTAGAGCCTTGACCTTTTCATACTGCTTAATTGCAGCGCCGTCCCAACCTCCGGGCCAAAACTCATTCGATCCGAAGCCCGGATGCCCAGAGCTCACCCAAGTTGTATATTGGGACAAAGAGTTAAAAGTGAAGAAGAGGTCGTTGAGGTTGGCAAGAGGCTCGCCCACGATGGACTGGTAACCATCGGCGGTCTTGTAGAACTTCACGTCGAAGTCATCCTGATGTATATTCCACTGGAAGATGCCGTACTGGGGAAGCTTGGCAATCGTCATGGCCGGGCCGGTGACGTACTGGTCGGCACGGCTACCGTCCTTGGCGCCGACGATCTCGCCGTCTTCGATGTCCCACATCAAACCGTTCTCGACATGAGCGGCAGCCGCGGAAAACAGGTGGCGCCTGTATTCCACGTTAGTGATATCCATTTTGATACCAACCGCTTCACCGTTGTAGGTGCCGACATAGGGATAAATGACCTCGATGGTTGCTCCATCAAGAGCCTCCGGGTCGTCGAACCAGAAAGAAACGGAAGCGGGCTTGCGGCCAGCCGTGTCTCGGAAAAACCCGTAATGCGCTGTTTCCCACTCGGACTTCATCCGATACGGCCACCATGCCTCAGGAGCGTCTGCGGGAATATCCCTGATTCCCGAAGGAGGCTCGATTGCCTGGCCGTCCTTGGTGATGCTAATGCTAAAACCGGACGTGTCCGCGTTCGGGTCGAGCTTTAGCCCAGTGTCGAACAGGTAGTTCGGACTGGCAATGTTATCAGTCGTAACTTGCACGTAGTCCGCCTGAGCATTTCCGGCAAAACCAAATACACCCCCCATCAATGCGATAAGGGCTACCAGAAGCACCGCGATGGGCGTCCTGCGCGTCCGGGTTACTGCTTGCGTTGCCATGTCCAACTTCCTTCCAACATCGGTCATAACAAGGCGCGGCTATTTTAAGGCCGCACCGCCTGTAAACACGCAAAAAGCACGGGCATGTGCCCGTACTGTACGTAACTCGTTTTCTTTTACGTTGGGAGAAGTGCTGATTACATCTTAAAAGGTAGAAAAATAGTAACATTTCTAGGAATTACGGACAAACGCTGATACCAAGTCTATGTGCCTTGTAGATTATACAACTAGAGTCGTTGTTCATTTCCCAGCAATGAACTGGTATTTTGCACAATTTCGTACCACTATTTAGAAATATCAATTATGAACAAATTGTGGACGAAGCAGCGGACAGGATTTCTACCCTGCCCGCTCGCTTTCTGTTGTCCCTTTTGACCTTAAACCGCATGTAGTCTTTCAGTTCCTAGTGTTCCGGCAATTCGAAGTCGTCGAAGGCGCCCGTAACGTCATCGGTCGCGGCCGCCACGTCGGTAACGGGAGCGGCTCCTTGCGTGTTTTCAACCTTGCACATGTAGCGCATGTCGTCGTCAAGATCGATGGTTACGTGCGCACCTTCGAGCACGTTGCCGCGCACCATTTCGCCCGCGATGCGGTCGACAATTTCGCGCTGGATAAGACGCTTCAAGGGACGTGCACCAAAGACCGGATCGTAGCCGTCGAGCGTCAGTTGCTGCATGGCTGCGGGTGCCACTTCGAGCTCGATCTTGCGGTCGGCCAGGCGGGTGCGCACGGCCTTCAATTGGAGTTCGACAATGGGCTCGATATTGTCGAGCGTCAGTGCTTGGAAGATCACCGTATCGTCGATGCGGTTCAAAAATTCTGGTCGGAAAGTTTGGCGCAGCGCATTATCGATGGCTTGCTTCATGGCCTTCTCGTCGCCGTTTTCAGCGAACTCGCGAATGAACTGAGAACCCACGTTGCTCGTCATGATAACGATGGCATTTTTGAAGCTGACTACGCGGCCCTGACCATCGGTCAAGCGGCCGTCGTCGAGCACCTGGAGGAGCACGTTGAAGACGTCCGGATGGGCCTTTTCGATTTCGTCCAAGAGGATGACGCTATAGGGTCTGCGGCGCACGGCTTCGGTCAGCTGACCGCCTTCGTCGTAACCCACGTAACCCGGAGGCGCACCAATCAAACGCTGGACAGAAAACTTCTCCATGTACTCCGACATGTCGATGCGCACCATGGCGCGTTCGTCGTCGAAAAGGTATTCCGCAAGCGCCTTGGCAAGTTCGGTTTTACCCACGCCCGTGGGGCCCAAGAACAGGAAGCTACCAATGGGTTGGTCGGGGTCGGCAAGGCCCGCGCGGCTGCGGCGGATGGCACCCGCCACGGCAGACACAGCTTCGTCCTGACCCACCACGCGTTCATGCAAACGGTCTTCCAAGTCGACCAGCTTGGCGAGTTCGCCCTGCATCATCTTGGTTACTGGAATGCCCGTCCAACTGGACACCACGTCGGCGATTTCTTCCTCGCCCACTTCTTCCTTGAGGATGGCACCATCGTCCTGCTTTTGGTTGAGCAAGGTTTCGGCTTCTTCAAGCTGTTTTTTCAGGTCGGGAATGGTGGCGTAGCGCAACTCAGACGCATGCGAAAGGTCGCCTTCGCGGGTGGCGCGCTCTTCGTCGACCTGAGCCGCATCCAGGTCGGCCTTGAGCTGCTGTACGCGCACGATGACGTCCTTTTCGTTTTGCCATTCAGCCATGCGCGCATCCAGCGATTCCTGGGCCGTAGCAATGTCACGGCGCAGAGCTTCCAGACGTTCCTTGCTGGCTTCGTCGTCTTCCTTCATGAGGGCCTGTTCTTCGATCTGCATTTGCGTGAGCTTACGTGTTGCCAGGTCCACTTCTTCAGGCATGGAGTCGATTTCGATGCGCAGGCGGCTGGCCGCTTCGTCCATGAGGTCGATGGCTTTGTCGGGCAGGAAGCGGTCGGAAATATAGCGGTTCGAAAGTTCGGCTGCAGCCACCAGGGCACTGTCGGTAATGCGTACACCGTGGTGGATTTCGTACTTTTCTTTGAGGCCGCGCAGGATGGCGATGGTGTCTTCCACGCTTGGCTCGCCCACCACCACGGGCTGGAAACGGCGTTCCAGGGCAGCGTCTTTTTCCACGTATTTGCGGTATTCATCGAGGGTTGTGGCGCCGATGGCATGCAATTCACCGCGCGCGAGGGCGGGCTTGAGCATATTGCCCGCGTCCAGGCTGGAATCGCCCGCCGTGCCGGCACCCACAATGGTGTGCAATTCGTCGATGAACAGGATAATCTGCCCGTCCGACTGCTTTACTTCGCGCAGCACGGCCTTCAGGCGATCTTCGAATTCGCCGCGATACTTCGCGCCCGCCATCATGGCCCCCAGGTCGAGGGCGATAACGTCGCGGTCGCGCAGGCTGGACGGCACGTCGCCCGCCACGATGCGCTGAGCCAGACCTTCGACGATGGCCGTCTTGCCCACACCCGGTTCGCCTATGAGCACCGGGTTGTTCTTGGTGCGGCGGGAAAGCACCTGGATGGTGCGACGGATTTCTTCGTTGCGGCCAATGACGGGGTCCAGCTTGCCTTCGCACGCCTGCTGCGTAAGGTTTTGGCCGTACTGTTCCAGGGCTTCGAACTGGGCTTTTTCGGTTTGGTCGGTAACGCGTGTGTCGCCGCGCAGTTCGTCGTAGGCTTCTTCGATGTTCTTGCGCGAAATACCCGCAACGGAAAGCAGCTTGCCCGCCGCTCCCCTATCTTCGGTAAGCGCGATGAGCAAATGTTCGCTCGTGGCGTACTGGTCGCCCAGGCTTTCGGCAATCTTCACAGCATTGTCCAATAGGTTCATAAGTTCCATGCTGGGCACGCCACCCATGAGCATGCTGCCGCTGTTAGAAACCTTGGGCATCTTGGCGATTTCGTCGTTGACGTTGGCCAAGAGTGCCGCTGGGTCTGCGCCAATGCGCTTGATGATGGCGTTCAGATTGTTTTCTTGCGTTTCCAGGAGCGCCTTCAGCATGTGGATAGGTTCTGCCTGCGCCGCTTCTGCGTCGCTTGCAATGCTTAAGGTGTTTTGAAGTGCTTCCTGTGCGGTAAGTGCTAACTTCTGCAAATTTCCCATGTTCATAATCGTTCCTTTCCGCTTTTTATTACGGCAGGTTTTCTAATCGCGAGCGCTCTCGCTACTCGTGAAAAGCATTCACTGGATGCTTTTCACTCGTGCGCTCTCGCTTGATGCTCGTCAACTTTTAAAGTCCAATTTTTGGCAACAGCAAAAATTGCAAAGTTTGAACTCTCGACATCGCTTTAGAAAACCTGCCGCAACAAAAAACTCCTCTCCTGTTTATGGAAGTCGGCGCAAGGCGGTTGTTGACGCCCGAACGAGGCTGGTAACTTGCTCGCGGGTTTCCAGTTCATGGACGCGGTCGGCCAGGCGACGAACGCGCTTGTGCAAGTCGTCCAATTCTTGGTCGCGCTCGTCCAACCTGCCCTGCAAGTCCAGAATGCGAATAACACCTGCCAGGTTTATGCCTTCGTTGGTTAGTTCGTTAATGAGCGCCAGTCGTTCGATGTCGGCCTGGCTGTACATGCGCGTGTTGCCACTGGTACGCTGGGGTGTGACCAGGCCTTTCTGTTCGTAGGAGCGCAGAGTTTGCGGATGCACTCCTGCCAGTTCGGCCGCCACGCTGATCATATATACCGGTCTATTGCGATCGTCTATGCTCATGTTTCCAACTCCTTTGCTTCGGCCAGTTGTTCAACCCATTGAAGGCCGAACAACTTCGAAGCTTTAGCCTTTGCTTGCTTCCCTGAAAGCTTCCAGTGCTTCCCTTTGTGCATCGTTTAATTCCGTGGGAACTTCTACACGCACGGTAATGCGCAAGTCACCATTGCCGCTGCCCTTCACTTTGGGTGCGCCCTTGCCTGAAAGCTTGAGCTGCTTGCCGTCCTGCGTTCCCGCAGGAATGGTCACGCGGGCCTTCTTGCCGTCAGGCGTTGCCACGTCAATCTTGGCGCCAAGGGCAGCGTCGGCAATGGACACCGGCACGTCCATAAGTACGTCGGCGCCCTTACGTGCGTACAGCGGATGTTTGGCAATCTTGGTAATGATAAGTAAGTCGCCTGCTGCGCCACCATTTTCGCCTAGAGCACCCTTGCCCTTAAAGCGACTGCGGCCACCATTCACGGCACCAGCGGGCACCTTCACTGTCAAAGTTTCGGGCTCGGACCTGCCAGGCACGCGCACGGTTACACGCTTTTCGCAGCCGTTGAAGGCCTCTTCAAAGCTCACGTCCAAGTCCACGCTTAAGTCGCGGCCTTTTTGCGGACGCGGCTGCGCACTAGCAAAGGGATTGCCGCCCACAAAGGGGCTCCCACCTGCGTAAGCGCTTGCGCCCCCACCAAAATCGAAGCCGCCGGTCGCACCAAAAATTCCTTCGCCACGACGAATGCTTTCCAGAATTTCAGCCCAGCTACCGAAGTCACCAAAGTTAACCGTATATGAGCCGCCAGTGCCCGTGCCGCCCCATCCCGAAGGAATGTGGTTCGGGTTGCCCGTGCCATACTGGTCGTAAATCTGGCGCTTCTTTTCGTCGCTCAGCACTTCATAGGCTTCGTTGATTTCTTTGAACTTGGCTTCGTCGCCGCCCGCATCGGGGTGATGCTTGCGCGCCAGCTTGCGATATGCCTTCTTAATTTCGTCTTGTTCGGCATTCCGTGGAACGCCAAGGATCTTGTAATAGTCTGGGGTACCAGCCATATGCGTCCCACCTACCTTTCTTCAAAAATCTATGTGCAGACTTACCCGCAGAACGCGCGAGCCATCCTACACACGTCGTTATTCATCGTCAGTTCCGAAAGGCTTAGCCCTCGGCGTCGTCTTCCTCTTCCACTTCGCGCGCGGGGCCACCCGTGGTTACCGTCACCATGGCGGGGCGGATGACCTTGCGGCCCATGCGGTAGCCCTTTTGGTACACTTCGGCCACCGTTTCGTCGGGCACGCTGGCGTCTTCCACCTTGGCAACCGCCTGCGCGGCCAAGGCATCAAAAGCTTCACCTACTGGATCGATAACTTCCACCCCATTCTTGGTAAGCACTTCCACGAGCTTCGTGTGCACCTGCTTCACGCCGTCCAGCAAACCCGCTTCGCCGTTTTCTTCGGCATAGCCGATGCTGCGCTCGAAGTCGTCGATAACGGGCAGCAGGTTTTCCACCAGGCCTTCTGTGGCGCGCGTCTTTTCTTCTTCGCGCGCTTCGTTCGTGCGACGGCGGTAGGTGTCCCATTCGGCATGAAGGCGCATGAACTTGTCCTGCCATTCCTTCACTTCTGCCTGCGCAGCCTGCTCCTTGGGTCCCTCTGCCGCTTCTGCCGCCTGATCTGCTGTTTCTTTAGCTTCGGCAGCGGGCGCATCAGCTGCGCCCGCCCCCTCGTCTTCTATTTTGCTTTCAGCTTCTTCGAGGATTTCCTCGGCTTCAGAAACAATGTCTTGCTTCTTGGCCATGATTAGTTCTCCTCGTTGTCGTCCACAACTTCATAGTCGGCTTCGATGGGGCCGTCGTCAGCTGGGTTGGCAGCTGCTGCGCCACCCATGTCGCCCATGTTGGGCATGCCGCCCATATCAGGGGCACCCTGAGTGCTGTAGACCACTTCGGCCAGCTTGTAACCCACCTGCTGGAGCTTTTCAGTGGCGCTCTTGATGGTTTCGATGTCGCTACCTTCAAGCGCGGTCTTGGCTTCGGCGATAGCTTCTTCAGCAGCGGTCTTGGATTCAGCCGGCACCTTGTCGCCCAGTTCGGCCAAGGTCTGTTCGGTGGCGTTTACCAGGCTGTCGCAGTTGTTGCGAATTTCGACTTCTTCGCGGCGCTTCTTGTCGGCTTCGGCATTTGCTTCAGCGTCCTTCACCATGCGGTCGACTTCGTCGTCGTTCAGCGCGGTCGAACCCGAAATGGTAATCTGCTGCTGCTTGCCCGTGCCCAGGTCCTTAGCGGAAACGTTCACGATGCCGTTCGCGTCGATGTCGAAGGTAACTTCGATTTGCGGAATGCCGCGGCGTGCAGCCGGAATGCCGGTGAGGTTGAACTTGCCCAAGGTCTTATTGTCAATGGCCATGTCGCGTTCGCCCTGCAGCACGTGAATTTCCACACTGGTCTGGTTGTCGGCAGCCGTTGAATAGATTTCGGTCTTGCGCGTAGGGATGGTGGTATTGCGTTCAATCATGCGTGTCATAACGCCGCCCAGGGTTTCAACACCCAGGGAAAGCGGCGTTACGTCCAGCAGCAGAATGCCTTCCACGTCGCCTGCGAGCACGCCGCCCTGAACAGCAGCGCCCATGGCCACCACTTCGTCGGGGTTAACCGACATGTTCGGCTGCTTGCCCGTGATGGTCTTGACCAGGTCTTGCACGGCAGGCATACGCGAAGATCCGCCGACCAGCAGCACTTCGTCAACGTCGCCCACGCCCAGGCCGGCGTCCTTCAAGGCCTGCTGTACCGGGCCCTTGCAGCGTTCGAGCAGGTCGTGCGTGATCTTTTCGAATTCCGCACGGGTCAGCGTGTAGTCCAGGTGCTTGGGGCCCGACGCGTCTGCCGTAATGAAGGGCAGGTTGATGTTGGTCTGGCTGGTGGAAGACAGTTCAATCTTGGCCTGTTCGGCAGCTTCCTTCAGGCGCTGCAGAGCCATCTTGTCTTCACGCAGATCGATGCCATTGTCGGCCTTAAACTTGTCGGCCATCCAGTCGATAACGCGCTGGTCCCAGTCGTCGCCACCCAGGTGGTTGTCGCCCGCGGTGGAGCACACTTCAAACACGCCATCGCCCAGTTCGAGCACGGAAACGTCGAAGGTGCCGCCGCCCAGGTCGAAGACCAGGACTTTTTCATCCTTGTTGGTTTTATCCAGGCCATAGGCAAGCGCTGCAGCGGTCGGTTCGTTGATGATACGCATGACTTCGAGGCCTGCGATCTTGCCGGCGTCCTTGGTTGCCTGGCGCTGGGCGTCGTTGAAGTACGCGGGAACCGTAATAACGGCCTGCGTAATAGGGGCGCCTACCTGCTTTTCGGCGTCGGTCTTCATCTTTTGCAGAACCATGGCAGAAATTTCTTCAGGCATGTAGTCCTTGCCGTCGATGTCGACCACGGCACGACCGGCATTGCCGCTCTTTACCTTGTAGGCAACGGTCTTCTGCTCTTCGCTGGTTTCGGTTGCAGCGCGACCAATGAAGCGCTTCACGGACGAAACGGTGTTTTCGGGGTTGGTGACCGCCTGATTCTTAGCGGCCTTGCCCACGACGCGTTCGCCGTCTTTGCGGAAACCCACCACGGAAGGAGTGGTGCGGTCGCCTTCGGCGTTAACCAGAATTTCTGGTTCGGACCCTTCCATTACCGCCATGGCGGAATTGGTGGTGCCCAAGTCGATACCAATAATCTTTGCCATTTTCTTTACTTCCTTTCAGCTTGTGCCGCAGAAGCACTCCTGCAGCACTTCTGTTATTACCCTTGTAAGGGAAAGTCCGCCGCGCGGGAAGGGGGAGGAAACCGCGCTGGCAGACTTTCATGTTACGCGCATAATATAAAATCTAAGTGCATACTTGTCAAGTTTTATAAAGGCGAATTGTGAAGATTAAACATAGGCCGCTGAACAGGGCATATGAGCCAATTTGGCTGCAGATGTGCGTTGAAACACGTATTCTGTAAGCTTTTCGTTACCTTTTGGGAATTTGGGGTCGGAGGATTTTTCCCATTTTTGGGAAAAATCCACCCGCCTCTTTGACTGGTTTAGTTTGCGCGCCTATAGCATGTCGCACGCCCCGCACCAATCTTTTGAATGCGGCCGTCTTTCACCATCTTGCCCAACACGGCCTCGATAGTTGTGGGGCTTACATCGGGCAATATTTGGCAAATGTCTGCTTTTGAAAGGGGCGTAAGGCTCCCGAGGACAACGGCTTCTATGCGACCGGATTTTGTAGCACGTCCATCTTCGACGGTTGCAAACCTTCGATCGAGCTCTTGGTAGCAGCGATACAGAGTATGGAGGAATTCGCCCATAAAAGAAAAGTAATCGTTTTTGTTTTCGGCCCACCCTGTCGATGATAGGCGCAAAGCTTCGTAGTAGCTCGCTTTATGCAGATTAATCTGTTCTTCAAACGAAATATACTTCCCCGCATCAAAGCCGTTTTTATACAGAAGCAAAAGCGAAAGCAGGCGCGACATGCGTCCATTGCCGTCCTTGAACGGATGGATACAAAGAAAGTCCAATATGACACAGGGAATAAGTAAAAGCTGGTTGATGGACGCATTATCACGCGCATCGAGGTAGGCAAGAATAAGTTGCTCTATCGCCTGTGGAGTTTGAGCTGCAGGAACAGGCTTAAAGCGAACACTGCGATTACCCATTGCATCTATTTCCATAATAAGGTTGTCATCGGTTTTATAGGCACCAGCATTTTCGGTATCTGCTAGCTGAAGCATGACCCTATGAAGACTCAAGATGTCGCTTTCACTTAACTGAAGCGTGTCATGGTTTTCATGAACAAGCGCAAGGGCATCGCGGTACCCTGCTATTTCTGCCTCGTCATGGTTTAATGGCGCACTATTGCCTTCAACAATAGCAGCAATGCGGTCGTCGGAAGTTATTATGCCCTCTATAGAATTCGATCCTTTAACCGACTGTATACGTGCAATACGTTCTAGTTGGGTAAATGCCTGCACATAATCATGCTTGCGAACTTGGGCAAGCGTCTTCAAGCTGGCAATACCATAGGTCACGTCTACCAGGTTCGATGGGAGTAAACCATTATTAAGAAAGCTATAGTCGAATCTATGCATGTATGTGCCTTTTCTGCATATTTTATTGCGATTTATGTGCATATAATAACACAGAACAGCACTTTTCTACATATTTTTTATCAAAAAATATGTAGTAGAATGGATTTATATAAGACAAATCCCCGTCTCTTTGTCCCTTTTGGAGCGGAGTAGCAATGAGGCAAAGTCTTGGGGACCAATCATAAAAGTACCACTCCAAAATTCCCGTTTCTTTTTTCCCATTACAGTGTTACAATTATAAAATTCGTAATACTTATACGAGAAAAAGAGAGGTTAAACATGGCTTGTTTTATCGTAGGCGGCGCTGAAGCGGTTGTTGTTACCGCCGCACGCTCGGCTGTCAAGAAAAAGGAAATTGAACAGGGCATCGTGGATGCCGAAGGCAACCAGCTTACCGATCCTTCAAAAGAAGGTATTTGCTGGACTCGCAAACTCGGGTGGCTCATGAATATGCTTTGGGGCGGCGTAATTCTGCTGGCCGTTGAGCATATGTGGCACGGCGAAGTGGTGCCTTTCCCACCCTTCCTTACTGCAATGAATGACCCGGCTGAAATTCCTGTCATGCTTGGCGAAATGGGAACCGTAGGTGTTGGCATGGCGGTCCTTGTTACCGTTGCCTGGTTTATCGTTACGCTTGTGGCGGACATGGCGGTAAAGCGCCAGGCTACCACCGTGGTAGAAGGAGCATAGACCATGACACTCGTTATTACCCTCTGCGCTGCGGCCATCGCCACCATTGCATGGTATGCCACAGCACCCAACAATAAACTTTACCTTGGGGTACTTGCCCTTATGTACTGGGGCGCCGCCCTTATGTGGACCGTTGACGGCATCAATGGCCTTATTGAAGGCGAAGGCTTTATTGAAATTGCCGACACTGCTGCAATGCTCGACGACGCCATTCTTGGTCTGCTCGTTGTGATTGTGGGCCTCGCTGCTTGGGCAATCTACCTAGTTGCAAAAGACCCCAAGCACATTTTGCGCAACACCCTCGCACGCGGCTAATTGCATTTCGCATAGCCGTACGACCCCGCTCCAAGACAACAATCGCACCTCCTGTCTTGAAGCGGGGCCTTTTTGTCCTCATGCTCTCGAGTAATAGCAAGACACACAAGAACTCGCACTCTATGACTCGGGAGCGGCTTCTCTACAAAGATATAGTTAGCCCTTATTTAGTTCGGCAATAAGCAGTTCGCGCAGAACCTGCGTGTCGCACTTACCTTTAAGCTGCTGCATGCAGGCACCGAAAAGCGGGTTGAGCGCTTTTTCACGGCCGTCTCGATACGCTTGTGCAGTTTCGGGGTCGGCAGCAATAACAGCGGCCACCACGGCTTCCAGTTCGCCTGTGTCTGACGAATTAAGCAAGCCTTCGGTTTCGGCGTACGCCTCCATGTCTTCAGGGATGCTTTCGTCACGCTCAGCCACATCGAAGAGCGTTTCGAGCAAGCGCTTGCCATTAGCGCTGCTTAACTTGCCACCATCCACCAAGCCAATAAGCTGCCCGAGGGCGGTCCCTGGCACGGGCAGTTCGTCGGAAGTCATGCCGCGCTTATTCAGGACGCCAGCACAGTTGGTAATAATCCAATTGGCCGCATCCTTGGGCGCTGCCCCTGCCGCCATGGCCCCTTCGAAGCAGTCGCAGAAGGCACGGCTTTGTGTAAGCATGTCGGCGTCGTATTCGGAAAGACCCACCTCGGCCATGTAGTGCTCACGCTTTTCTTCGGGCAGCTGCGGCAGACTGGCCTTGATGCGGTCGAACCATTCGTCGTCAATGACAATGGGCATGATGTTGGGGTCGGGGAAATAGCGGTAATCGCCCGCGGTTTCCTTCGTGCGCATAGAGAAAGACGTACCCGCGTCGTCATTCCAACCGCGCGTTTCCTGCACCAGTTCTTCCGTGCCGTTTTCGATGGCGTCGATATGACGTGCCGTTTCGAATTCAATGGCACGGCGAATGGCTGCGATGGATGCCATGTTCTTCATTTCTGTGCGCACGCCCAGCTCTTGGCTACCCGCCGGACGCACCGAAAGGTTCACGTCGGCACGCATGGTGCCTTTTTCCATACGCGCACCCGAAACCTTTGCAAAGCGCAGAAGGGTACGCAGGCGCTCCAGATACGCTTCCACTTCGTCGGCGTTGCGCAAATCGGGCTGGCTGACGATTTCGATAAGGGGCACGCTCGTGCGGTTGAAGTCCACGAGCGTGGTAAAGGTGAGGTTGTCGTGCACCAACTTGCCCGCGTCTTCTTCCATGTGGATCTGCTTGATGCGGATATCCTTGGGGCCTTCGGGCGTGTCGATGGTCACATGCCCGTTCACCGCCACCGGCGCAAACCATTGGGTGGTTTGATACGACGCCGGCAGGTCTGGGTAGTAGTAGCTCTTCTTGTCGAAGGTGGTCGTGCGGTTAATGTCGCAATTGAGCATCATACCCGCAGTCATGCCCAGATTGATAACTTCGCGGTTTGCCACGGGAAGCATTCCCGGCATGCCGCAACAGGCAGGACACACGTGCGTGTTTGGGTCGGCGTCGCTGCCGTTTGTGCATGAGCAGAAGATCTTTGAATTCGTGGACAGTTCGATATGAACTTCGAGGCCAATGACGGTTTCGTACGCAGTCATGTTTAGGCCTCCTTTCCGTCAAGCTCGGCAGCCGAAAGGGTGGCGCCCAGGCGCAGCAAGGCAACATCGGAAAACGCGCTGCCCACCAGTTGCACCCCGCCTGCCACCAGTGCGGGCAAGCCACTTATGGCAGCTGGCGCCGTGAAGCGATTTTCCTCAAAGGCCAGGTAGGGATTTGCTTCCACGTCGGCCAGACTATAAGCACGCTTGGCGCAAGCGGGAAGCAATAGTGCGGTTTGGCCGGCGCCTTGTTCGCCTGCGGGCGCCGCACATTCTTCGTTAAGCGCCTGCAGCACCAAGCGACGAATGCGCAGGGCTTTGTCGTAGCAACGATCGTAGTTGTTAGTAGCTAGCACTTCGGACCCGTACAAAATAGCCGTCTTGGTAAGAGCACCAAAAGCTTCCGTGCGGGACTTGGTGTAGAGCTCGTCTATGCTCTGGCATTTTTCCGCCTGGTAGCCGTACTTCATGCCTTCAAAACGATTCACGTTGTTACACAGTTCGGCGCACATAAGAATATTCCATGCCAGATTGGCCACGCCAAGCAGCTTGTCGGTTTCTGGCGTCGTGTCCGAAACCGCAATACCTTCTGCTTCCAAGGCAGCAATGGCAGCCGCCACAAG
>CAJOJB010000001.1:46871-71954 GCA_905234635.1 uncultured Eggerthellaceae bacterium
GCGCCACCTTCACCTGCGTGATAGGCGCAACTTCAGAACCGCCAGACTTCAGGCGAGCGCATTCGCTTTCAGGAAGCGAGGTACCGTCCGCATCGTCATGGGCGGCAAGCATATCCAAGACCTGCTGCACCACTTCCGCAGAACGCGCGCTGATGTCGACCGTTTCGCCCGAGCAGGCCACCGCCACCGTGCCAAAGCGCGACACGCAACCGTAGGTGGGCTTGAGATGCACCTGCCCAGAAAGTGCCGCGGCGCGAGCCTGTGCTCCATTCACGTCCAAGCCCACAACCGCGTCCACGGACCCGCCGGCAAGCAGCTGCGAAGTTGCCGTCGTAAGCTGACCTTCCGCGGTAACAACAGGGCCAAAGTAGGACGTTTCGCCCAGGAAGTCGAACCCAAATTCGCCCACATTTACCTTGCCCGCAATAGCGCACCCAGCTTCCTGCAAGCGTTCGCAGGCGCGGGCAGCAAACAGGCTCTTAAAACCTTCCAGCATTTTCGAGCCAGCGGACGTGGGCAAGCCCTGGGTCAAAATAAGGTCGTCAAGACCAACCGTCAGTTGGCTTCCAGCCGCAGCCTCAACAGGAGATTCAGTAATAAACAAGGTGTTTTCGCTCATAGTACTGCCCCCCCTACAAAACCTGAGGCACTTGCCAGTAGCCGTCCATGGATTCAGGCGCCTGCGCCAGCAAGTCTTCCCGAGAAAACGGCTGCGACGCAACGTCATCGCGCAACACATTTACCAAGGGTTGCACGTGGACCATGCGCTCGACCTGTTCCGTGTCGATTTCAACCAAGGCTTCCCAGTCTGCTTCACGCGCGGCAAAAAATGCCAGCACGTCGTCCTGTTCTTGCACAGTTAAAGACAGCTGATTGAGCTGTTCCAGTTTTTGCAGCGTGTCGCGATCCACGGTCACTCCTTTATATAGTCAGTCTTGCGTAAACAAATCTTATTCGCGGGCAGAACCTTCGAAGGTGAAGCGGCCCATCTTGGTGCCGCCCAGAATGTGCACGTGCAGGTGTCCTACCGTGGCAGCCGAATCGGGGCCGGTATTGACAATGGTGCGGTAGCCGCTTTCGCCCACGCCTTTAACGGCAGCAACCTTGGGAACCACTGCAAGAAGTTTGCCCAGCAAGTCCTGCGGCACGCCATCCTGCAGGTTGTCGAAGTGCTGCTTGGGAATGATAAGGGTATGAACAGGCGCTTCTGGTTCAATGTCGTCAAAAGCAAGGAAATCGTCGTCTTCGTAAACTACCTTTGCGGGGATGTCGCCCGCCACAATTTTGCAAAACAAGCAATCGTCCATGGTTCTTCCTTTCGGTCGATGCCCTAGATTAACACAAAGACCCGCACAACGTACGGGTCTTCGTTCTTGAAGTATATTGACGTATGGTTTAGCCTTCGTCGATTTCCGTGATAGCGCCCATGGGGCATTCTTCCAGGCAGTCGCCACAAGCGATGCAGTTGTCTTCGTTGGTAACTTCTGCCACGCCGCCAGCTACTTCGAGCACTTCCTGGGGGCACGCATCAACGCAAATACCACAGCCTACACATTCGTCAGCATCGATAACAGGATGAGCCATTCTAATCTCCTTCTCTTGTGACGCGTATCGCTGCGCCAAGGCTTAATATCCCAAAAGGGCTTTATCTCCTTGCCGCAAGATACCAGAAGTGGGCAATAACGCAATACTTATTTACAAGTTTTTTATTACTGTAAGAAAAGTCTTGAATGGCAGGCTCTGTGCCGTGAAATATTCGGGGGTATAAACCGCGTTTTCTTAGCTACTGCGGGGAAGCTGTTCCTTCGCACGCGCGGTGTTGCTAGTGGGACAGGGGTACCGTCCCCTTTGCCCCCCTTTAGCAGATGCGGGGGAGCTGTTCGCCCACAAGCATGTCCAAAATGCGTGTGGAACCAAAGGCCGTGCGCACGCTTACCCGCGGCTTGCGCCCTTCGGCTGCCGGCTGGACCTCCCCGATGATGGCCGCATCCGCGCCATACTTGTTGGCGCGCATGGCTGCCAACGCCGCTTGCGCTTGGCCCGCCGGCACCACTGCCACCATCTTGCCTTCGTTAGCCACCTGGAACACATCGTAGCCCAGCATTTCACAGGCGCCACGTACAACATCTTTCACCGGTACGGCTTCTTCTTCGATGGCAAAGTCCACGCCCGACTGTTCGGCCAGTTCGTTTAAGGTCGACGCCAGACCACCGCGCGTAGGATCGCGGAAACAACGCGTATCTGGTGCAGCAGCAAGCACGTCTTGCACCAAATAGTTCAGGGGCGCTGCGTCGGTTTGCAGGTCACCCGAAAAGCCCAGCTGTTCGCGGCAGCTCATAATAGTCATGCCATGGTCGCCCAGGCTGCCCGAAAGCAGCACCACGTCGCCAGGCTGGCACAACTGCCCCCCTAGCTCGCGGCCTTCAGGCAAGAAACCCACACCTGTCGTATTAATGTATACGCCGTCTCCGTGGCCACGGTTGACCACCTTCGTGTCCCCCGTTACTAACGCCACGCCTGCTTCGGCTGCCGTAGCTGCCATGGACGCGCAAATGCGCTGCAACTCTTCGATTTCAAAACCTTCTTCAAGAATAAAACCGCAGGTCAAATACTTGGGAACCGCACCTGCCGTGGCCACATCGTTCACGGTACCGCATACCGCCAAATGACCAATGTCGCCCCCGGGAAAGAAATGCGGCGTTACCACAAAGCTGTCGGTAGAAACCACAACGCGTTCCCCAGGGCCAGGCGCAGGAAGCACTGCCGCGTCGTTACCCTGCAGCAGGTATTCGCTTCCGTAGCTTTCCAGAAACACTTCATCGATGATGCGCTTCATCATGGAGCCGCCACTGCCGTGGCCCATAAGTACCTGGCTATCCTGCATGGACTTCCTTCCTGAATAAAATCGATCCTTTACCCCAAGGGTTTGGGCCACTTAATGCATCTCTTCCGTCGTGGTAAGAACCAACTTGCCATGCTTAACGCCCTTGGTACCCAAAATGCGGTCGGCGATAGCCTGCACGTCTTCAACAAAGCCCTTAAGCACAATAACTTCCAGGCAATTATGTTCGTCTACGTGCACATGCATGCTCGAAACCACCATGCCAAAATGTTCGTGCTGGATATGGTCGAGCTTTTCCTGCAGGTCAGACGCATGGTGGTTAAACACAATGGTGAGGGTACCCATAACCTGAGCTGCCGGCACTTCGCAACGCGCTTCGATAAGTGCTTCGCGCACCAGGTCGCGCACCACTTCAGAACGGTTCTTTGCAATGCCACGACGCGCTACCATTTCGTCGAATTCCACGAGCAGGTCTTCGGGCATGGCCACCGAAAATCGCATCAAATCATTAGGCATGGGTACTCCTTTTTAGGTACTCCTTTTTAAGAAGCAAGGGCGCATGTCTCTGCAGCAAACCCACTGTTCGTGAACGACAAACACCTTCCGCTTCCAAGCAATTAAACGGCCGTTACGGTTACACCCGAAGCCGCTTCGGCGTCTTCTTCCAGCGCGTCTTTCGCGTCGGTTAAGATAGCGCGTGCTTCGTCGAGCAATTCCTGCACCTTGTGCAAGGCATCGTCGGTCTTGGTGTAGCCCGCATCGCCCGCCGTGTGGGCAAGCTTATGGACCCAGCGGCGGTTCACGGCAAACTGGTCGTCCATCTGCTCAAGCATCATGGTGAATTGGTTCGTATTAACACCGTTTGTGCACATGATTTGTCCTTTCATTACTGTCCTTTATTCCTTTATACTAGCAATAAAGACGAATATCGGGTACATAAATTGTTACAAAACTACGTTAACGTAACAATTCATAAAAAGAGTGGCGGACAATCTTGGTATCGAATTTCGAATTTGTTTTCGTTTACGTTTCGACGTACTTTTTTATCGCACTTTATTGTGCTGTTATCTTTTCGCGCATTAACTACGACATTGGCCGTCAACTGGAAATACGCTATTTCCGTCTTGAGCTAATTTCGCTCTTCTTGTACTGCTTCTTCGAATCGCTCTGGGCACTGGGGCATTACGGCATTGTGCCAGCACTCAATAGCATAAGTATTCCCCTTTCAGTTATTAACCATATTCTGGTGGGCTGTTTTTGCTTCTTCTGGTTCATGTACCTGGAATGTTATTTGCAATCAGAATTTATGACCAACAAAAGGTGGCAAATTATCGCCGCTATACCTTTTGCTGTTTTTGTCCTGCTTACGGTAAGCACCCTGTTTAACGGCCTTGTATTCTATGTAGGCCCCGACGGTGTGGCCGAACGCGGACCTGCCTATATTGTGACGGTGGTTCTGTTTTTCGCCTATGCCGCCATTACCGCCGTACGGGCGCTCCATGCTTCATTCGCCGCTGAAAACAAGCATCGCCGCATTGAACTTATTACCATGTCGACCTTTGTGCTGCCCCCTGTGGCGGTAGGCATAGTCGACACCCTTGTTCCCATGATGCCCATCGTAGCACCAGCGTTCTTCTTCGCGTTCTTGGAGGTTTTTACCATGCTGCAGGAAGGTCAGATTTCTACCGACCAGCTTACGCATCTAAACAATCGCCGTCGTGCCGACAAGCACCTGGAATTCATGCGCGCAAACGCTAGCACCAAAAAGCCCTATTTGCTTTTGATTATCGACGTCAACTCATTCAAAGAAATCAACGATAACTTTGGGCACCTGGAAGGCGATAATGCCCTGTGCGTCGTGGCCGCTTCCCTGCGCGACGCCTGCCGCAACAGCAGCGCATTCATCGGGCGCTGGGGTGGAGACGAATTCATTATTATGGTCCCCGAAGAAGACGTGAATTCGCCTGAAGATTTCACCAACCTCATAGAACACTGCCTGTCTTATGAAGTATACGAACGCCATTTGCCCTACGTGCTTACCGTAAGCGTGGGCCATGCCTATTGCACGGGTTCGGACGTGAGCAAGAAGAAATTACTCGAGCAGGCCGACCAGTCCATGTACGAAGCGAAGGCCCGATTAAAATAAAAGATATAATGCCTGGTATGAAGGTATAACTACGCAGTAGTGCTTCAGCACGGCAGACAACATATAAGAACATAGGGTTAAGAGGTAATCGTGCCACATACGCAATTTGAAACAACCGAAAAATGGAAGGCTCGTGCCTATATAGGGGTAGCGCTCTTGGCTGGCTGCGCGCTGCTATGGATTCTCTTCCAAATTTTTGGCGTGCTGTGGCAGGCAGTGGCAACCGTTATCGTAACGGCCATTATCGCCTTTATGCTCCATGGCTTTGTGAACTACCTGGAAAGAAAGGGGCTTTCGCGCCATATTAGTGCGGCGCTTGCCATCCTGCTTTTGTTTGCGGTTATTTCGGCTTTCTTTGCAGCCTTCGTGCCAATTCTTACCGAACAGATTGCAGCGTTTTCGGCAGCTGCACCTGAATACGCCAATAGTGCTCGTGAATGGATAAGCAGCACGCTTGCGGTCCTCCCTTCCGAAGGGGCTCTCACCGAAGAGGCCGTGAACCAAGGAACTCAGTGGATCCAGGAACAGTCTATGGCGCTTATCCAGTCGGCTGCAGGAGGCATTTTCTCGGGCGCCATGGGCATAGGCAATGCCTTGTTAATCTTCTTTATTGCGCTCGTTTGTGCCTTCTGGATTCTGGCTGACCTTCCCACCATTTCGCGCGAATTTATGTCGCTCTTTGACAACGAAGAGCAAGAAAACCTGCGCATTATTGCCGACGCATTCAGTACGGCGGTGTACGGCTGGGCCAAGGCTACAACCGTGTGCGCTATTATCGTGGGCGTTTTGAATGGTCTGGCACTGTGGCTTTTGAATGTGCCCTACTTCACGCTTCTGGGCTTGCTGAGCGGCGTGCTGTATTTCATTCCCTATGTGGGTACGCTTATCTGCGCCATTATTGTACTGGCTGCGGCACTTTTGGTTTCGCCGCTTGTGGCCGTTGTCGCCCTGATTATTAACCTTGCTATTAATACGGTGGTGGCCAATATCATTGCGCCCAAGCTTATGGAATCTTCCGTGAATGTGCACCCGGCCATTATCCTTATTGCCATCTTGGTTGGTGGCGCGCTGGGCGGCATGGTTGGCATGTTGTTCTCTATTCCGGTTGCTGCAGCTGCCCAAGGCGTGTTTATTACCTTCTATGAAAAACGCACGGGCAAGGTGCTTGCCACGGAAAATGGAGCGCTGTTCCAAAAGCCTAAGACGAAGTATTCGCCTACTATGCGCAAAAAGCCCAAGACAAAAATAGATACCAAAGACGATAAAACTTCTGAATCGTAATATTCTCGGGTTGCAGACTGCCTACAAGGCAATCTGAAATACCTTAAAACAAAGAGCCGCAGACTGTTGCCTGCGGCTCTTTTTAAAAGCATCGTCGCATAGACGCCGTTTGCTTTAAGGGCTATTGAATGCCCGTCACCACGCTTTGAACGTCAGCTGGCGACATGGTCATTTCTTCTCCGCCGTAACCTTGGAAGGTGGTGCAGTAACGCATGCCATTGTACGACCACAGAATAACCGTGGCTTCATCTTCGTCGGGTCCATAGCATTGCACTTCAAGCCCCTTAATGTTCTGCGTCCAGGCCGCCGCAAATTCATCGATATTGCGGTCGGTCAGTGGCTGGCTTGCATCGTCCGAACCCTTACGCACGATTACACCCGAAGCACCGGCATCGTACTGGGCCTGTACAATGCTTTTCGCATAGGCGAAGCTGGGTCCACTATAGGTATTGCTGCCTAAGGTAATCTTGTTCATTACGTTAAAGTCGGTAATACCTGCACCCATGGCAGCTTCAGAAGCCGAATCGGCGGGTGTCCAGTCACTGGGCGGCTCGGGACGGGAGCCTTCAGCCGTTACATGGACGGTGGTGCGCACGGGCACTTCATCGCCCGCAGCAGGCCACTGGTCCACAACAAAGCCAGAATAGTCACCACTGTAGTCGAAAACGAGGCCTATGTTGTTGACCATTTCTTCGGCAGATGCTGCAGCCATACCCATCAGATCGGGCACGATAACGGTTTCTACTGGCGAAGCAAGCGTCACGGTTACCAGGGTGTTCTTTTCCACCTTGGTGCCAGCCACGATATCCTGGGCAGTTACGACTCCACTGGGATCGCCCGTGTAGCGTACGGCTAGGCCCGCAGACTGCAGAGCCGCTTCGGCATCATGCCAGTTATAGCCTGTTACATCGGGGACAACAACTTCTTCAGGAGGCGCAGCGCCAAGGGACACCTTCACGGAAACAGTGGATCCAACTTTAACTTTTTTGTCCGCGTCAACCGACTGAGAAATGACATACCCTTCCTGAACGCTGTCGTTATAGACAGTAGTACTGTCGAAAGAAAGGCCAACTTTTTCGATAGCGTCCTTCGCGTCATCGCGCGACAAACCAACAACATTGGGAACAGCCACTTCCGTCGGAGCAACGGCAACCGTAAAGGCAACAGAGGTGCCCTCTTTTACCGTAACGCCTGCAGCAATAGATTGCTTGAATACGCAGCCAGGATCAACTTCGGTTGATTCCTCAGGATTCGAAGCTACGCCCACCAACTTCACGTCAGCAAGAGCTTTTTCTGCTTCGCTACGCGTCTTGCCCTTCAGGTCGGGTACTTGCACATCCTTTTGTTCAGGCTTGCCTGTGGAAATAACCAAGTTGACCTTGGAATTAGCTTTCGCGCTCGTCAAGGCTTTGGGGTCCTGAGAAATAACATTGCCTAACGGTACGGTTTCGGACGCTTCGCGCTTAATATCGCCGAGACGCAAACCCGATGCAAGAATAGCCTTTTCGGCGTCTGCCTGAGTAAGCGAAATGACGTTTGGCACGGTGTACATAATGTCTTGCGCACTTGATGCACTTGCCGAAGCGCTGGCCGATGCACTGGCCGATGCACTGGCAGAAGCGTCAGCTGAAGCGCTGGCACTACTTGTTCCCGTTCCACTCTGCGAACAAGCACAGCCCACCATGCTTACTACGCCTAGGATTAGCATCAGGACAACGGATAATAAGACAACAAATCTTCGAGACTTACTGTCGCATTTTTGTCTTACATGCATAATGCATACCTCACTTTCTTATACGTGCCCCTATTATCCCTTATTCTTTCGTGAATGTATAATGGACGGATTGACTCATAATTAATGTTACCGCTGTATTTGGACAGTATCTGTAACAAAACAACGAAGGAGAGATAAAAAGCAATAGTGCACTAGGAGACCTGCTCTTTATCGTGGGCTATATTCTTATTTTCCCGTTCCTTGTTATAGGGGAGCTTATGAAGCTCTCTAAGTAGCCAATGCTAGATGCAAGAGTCTTCTTCGTTCGGCCTTGTATTCATCGGGCATGTACCCCTGCACGTGCTTATGGGATGCAAGAACCCTTGGCCTCGATTGGCAAAGTAATTTTCGCCAAACTTTTGCAATCGTATGCAAAGACCTTAATCAACGAGAGGTTCGATATATTGAGCTAGTAGCTGGTTTTGATATGATACTTGCATCTAACTACTAATATTAGAGTAAAATATAAATTAAAAGAATGAAAGTACTCATATATGAATAGTAGTTCCGACATATTTCTCTTGCCTGGTAATGTATTGCGTAATGTTGCGCAACGCGAAAAGACACTACGCAAATCGCGCGAAATAACCCAAGAACAGTTAGCAAAAAATGCAGGTGTAAGCTTGGGGTCGTTGCGGCGCTTTGAACAAACTGGGCATATCGCGCTCGATTCGCTGGTAGCTATTGCGTTTGCTCTCGGTTGCGAATCCGACATAGAAGGGCTTTTTCAGGCGCCCGCCTATACGTCTATTGAGGAGGTGATTGAGCGTGCTCGAGAAACCCGTTAACGGCCTTTCGGTAAACCTACATGGTCAACACGTGGGTACGCTTGCGCAAACTCAAGAAGGTACGGTGGCCTTTCAGTACAGCCAAGATTGGTTGCGCAATGGGTTTTCTATTAGTCCACGTAGCCTGCCTTTAGACAGTCGCGTGTACGTAGCCGACTGGCAGCCATTTGGTGGTCTGTTCGGCGCATTCCACGACAGTTTGCCCGACGGCTGGGGTGCGCTTTTGCTGGATCGGATGTTGGCAAAGCAAGGGTACGACCCTTCAACCATTGGGCCGCTGACTCGATTGGCTATTGTGGGGTCAGACGGACGTGGAGCGCTCGAATATATTCCTCAAGCAGACTTCCCGCGACAAGAACTTCCGCAAAATCTAGATGAACTTGCTCGCAATTGTGCAGATATTCTTGCGGACAAGGAAGTGGATAACCTAGACACCGTCTATGCAGCAGGTGGGTCTTCTGGCGGCGCGCGCCCTAAGACCTACTATGAGCTTGACGGCGAAAGATGGCTGGTGAAGTTTCCTTCTCGTTTTGATCCACCAAATATTGGACAAATAGAGTTTGCCTATATGGAATGTGCCAAACAGTGCGGAATAATTGTTCCTGATGTGCGCCTGCTCCCATCAAAGGAACATGATGGCTTCTTTGCGGTAAAGCGCTTCGATCGCCAAGGAAAAGAAAAAACGCGTGTTCATATGCTTAGTGCATCTGCTTTACTAGAAGTTTCACATCGCGTGCCCGCTTTAGATTATCGGAGCCTCTTCCAACTTTCTTATTTCCTTACGGGCCAGCGTGCCGAAGCCAACCAGCTTTTCCGCCGCACCTGTTTTAATGTTTTTGCACATAACCACGACGACCACTCCAACAACTTCACATGGCTTTGCAAAGATGGTGCATGGGAACTGTCTCCGGCCTACGACCTAACGTACAGCTCGACGCAATTCGGCGGACATACCACAACAGTTCTGGGAAACGCGAACCCTGGGATGGTCGAGCTGTTAGCTTTGGCAAAGGAAGTAGGACTGCCTGCAAAGGATGCTAAGCGAATCGCTCGCAAAATTCAGGATGCTTGCCACACAATGCTGGTAAAACTGGAACTGCCAACAGGAAATCCTCAAACGTGACTAGGCCTTCGTCCCGCTGCCTAATACACGCATAAACCCAAGCGCGCTTTATTTGCGACTAGCTCGGCGTGCAGCCATCAGCATAAGCAGCAAGGCGAACAATGCTGTCCCAGCAAGTACCGCCAGGCCTTCCGTGCTTATTCCGTCGGCAGTATTGGCGCTGGCTTTGCCTGGAGTCGCCGAAGACGACTTGCCGGAATCTTTGCTCGTTGCGGGCTTCTTGGTGTCTCCACCTGATTCTTCATCCTTGGTGTCTCCACCTGATTCTTCATCCTTGGTGTCTCCACCTGATTCTTCATCCTTGGTGTCTCCACCTGACTCCACCTGATTCTTCATCCTTGGTCCAAACCGCTGTAAACGTGTGGTCTTCCACAACCACGTATTCGTCGCCCGGCATGTACTTCGAACCTTCCCAATATTGGAAGGTGTAGCCGTTGAGCTCAGGCGCATCCAAAATGGTAATAGCTGTGCCTTCTTCGTAGTCCTGAGTAATAGGGCCTTCATCGCCATTAAGCGTACCGCCCGCTAGGTCGTAGGTAATGGTATACGTAACAGCGTCAAGCTTAGGAATGGGCCGCGTTTCTTTATGGCTGGTGTCGTGCTCGCAGACGCGCGTTTCTTCGCCTTCTTCAGTAAGTGTGGCTGCCTTCGTTTCTGTCCAGGCGCCCCACTTGTGTCCAAGAGCTTCAGCCACAGTATCTTCAAGGTCGATTTCTTTCGCAGCATTTTCGTCTGCGAAGTACAGGCCACATACGCTGCATTGCCAGTATTCGCTCCTGCCTGCTTCGGTGCAGGTGGGCGCAACAGCTGCAGTGTGAACAAGCTCATGCAAATGCGCAGGATAGGCACTGTCTTTGGCCAGCATCCACGCCAGGTATGTTTCGTTGTAGTGGGCCGTGGGTACATGGTTTGCTTGTGCTAGGAAGGTGGCAACGTTGCGTACATTAGCAGCGGCGTTGAAAGGCTGGTCCTGTTCATAAAGCAGAAGGTCTAGAAGAATCAAGCGCAGTACGCGCGCGTTCTTTTGCAGTGTTTCTTTGTAAGAAACAATGTCGTTGTAGAACAGAGTACCTTCGTCGAAATGCCCCGATGCCAAAATAACACCCACGGAAGATTCCAGTACGCGCTTCACGTATTCATCGGCTGCATCGGCGAAGCTTGCGTAGCGTGCCGTTTCGGCACCTTCGTCGTCTTTTTCAACCAACAGCACGTCGTGTAGGGCGGCAACCATTTGCGTGGTGGTATTGCTGCCATTGGGCGTATCGTATTCATCGGCTCCTAAGATGCTGCCAAGAGAAACACCTTCTATTAAATGCAAACTATCTGCGAGGGCTAAGAAGCCATACAAAGTAAGTCGACCATTTTCTTCATCGGCTGCACTGAGGTAAAGCAAGCGAAGAAGAAAGGAGCAATTAAGAGCTTTTTTCTTTTCATCATCGGTCATGCTGTCATCAATGTTAAAAATGGATTGATAACTTGCAGGAACAGCTTTTATAAGCGCGTCATCTACAAAATCGACGAGCTTTTCTATTGCGTTCGACTTGAATGAGTAGTCGTTAATGGTGGGGAATCCGCTTGTGTCAAACTCTGCATCGAGTTCTACCCTGTCCATGATGTAGCAGCTTAGTTCGTAGATTATTTTATCCACCGTTGTTGCGCCGCCTGTTTCTACGCCGTCGGCTTGCGTTACGTAGGCCACAATGCCTTCGAGGGCGCGAGCCACCGCTTCGTCTTCGTCGGTCGTAACACCTTCTTGCGCATAGCGTTCGGCGGCATAAGCAAGATAGCTGAAGATGGCCGCTTTAATGGTGGTTTCCTTGTCTTGCGTCCATGTGCCCACGTTGCCAAAGTAGGCTTCGTTCATGCCATAAATGCCCGCCAGCGCCTTTAGCGTTTCTTCAGCAGTGGTGCTTACATAGGCTCCGCTGGTGGGCGCCATGCGTGTAAGGCCGCTTACGCGCGCTTTGAAGAATTCGCCCTGACTAATGGCACCAGCAGATGCGTCGTCCACCAGTTCTAGGTTGTCTAGGTCGAAGGTCTTCCAGCTAAACTCTTCATGTCCTGTCCATGTGGGGTCTTCTTCTTTTCCGTCGGAAATGTACTTGCTGTAAATAAACGGATCCAATTCGCTTAAAGCGCCCAACATTTGGTCGGTGGACGCGCCTTCTTCCAAATCGGAATAGCTACCATAGTGTGTGAAGTCCCAGTCAAGCGGGGGCAACAGGGTAATAATGTCGTAGTCGGGCGCAATGTTATGAATGCCCGCAAACGGAGCGCTGTGCGGGTCGAGTTTGGTGGCAGCGTCGGTGCCTGCATAGGCATAGCCAGCCCCCGCCGTTTCGTTTTCGGCATAGCGCGTGTCGCTGCTGTGGCTTTGTGCAGCGGCAACACTGAGTAGCTCTGCCATGGAAGCGCCGCTTTCGATTACCGTTGTGGGCGTGGCGAAGGTGTAGTCGTATACGTCTTCGGCCGCAACACTAATGCCGCCCAAATAATTGGAAGCTCCACCTGCAGCGAAGAATGCGCCCACCAGGTTGGCTACAGCCGAACCACGGCTGTGTCCGGTGGTCCACACTTTTACGTCACCGGAAATGCCATGGCTTTCAACATATTGCTTAGTGAAGCGCAGGATTTCGTCGCGCGCAGCCAGGAAACCCGAATGCAGGTTGCCCGCGCTTACCGTAAAGTTGCCGTCCCATTCCTGTTTGTATGCAGCACTGCGAGGAATAATGGCAAGCAGCGTGTATTCCTTGCCTTCCTGCACAATGGTCTTGTGGCCCAACGCAACCCCTACGGTATAAGCCAGCTTTTCGCGGTCGTAGGCTTTGTTTACTTCCACGTTTTCGAACTTAAGAGCCTCCAAGAACGGCTTAACGTTTTTGCTGTTGTTGGAATTATCGCGTTCTTTCGCGTCGGGGTAATAGCTTACCGACGTTTCGCAGGCGATGGCTGAAAGCGTAGCAAGGTGCTGATTAAACGTACTTGAAGGGCCCATGAACCATTCGTCGTTGTAGGCGAAAGTTCGCGTGCGTTCAATAGAAGCGCCTTCGTGCCCAAAACCTTCGTTGGAAACGAACGTGTATTCACCCACGATGGTTGAACAATTGGTGGTCGGGTCGGGAGTATGGGTTGCCAGCGCGTTGCTGGGGAAAAGACCCAGGACCAGTGTGAGGGTAACGGCAAGGCAGGTAATGCGCTTTGTGGATTGTTTCATAGCGCTTAAGGATTGCTTTTCAGCCCGTATAGTGCCTGCGGGCTGCCGTGCATTCGTCGTTGCGATTAAGGATTGTTTCATCGTGTACCCCTGGTGTGTTTCTTGTGCGTTTAGGACGCGTAAATAATAGCGCAAACTGGGGAAATATATCAATGAGGCGGATTGACTCATAATTAATGTTACCGAAGCAGGTATCGTTGACTCATAATTAAAATGTTAACCAACGATGCCTCCTCCTCTCATTGGTCTGACCGCTAGTTTTCGCAGTTCCTGGACTAGCTCCAAGATCTCTTTTCTTGTATTCATGCTTACCCGCATACGAACACCTCCTGCCTAGCAGAAGGGTATTACTGGGTAACATTTATTTATGAGTCAACGAAAAGGCTTTGGGTAACATCGGATGAAGTTGGTGCGTACGCGTTTTTCGGTTGCAGGCAGGCCAAAGGATTCTTTGCCAAGCGCAATGCTCTTCATGAGGAAGACCATGTTGCGCGCCACCACGCGCACTTGCTGCATGCCTTCCCCGTCTTGTTCAGCTTCACCTTCAAGACGACCGTGCAAACCATTCCAGTACTGGCCACCCGCAACCACCATGTTGGTGATGGTGAAATACTTGTTCAGCGCGTCGAAGGTTGCCGTGGTGCCGCCGCGACGAGCAACGCACAGAGCAGCGCCCACCTTCATGGTCTTGTCGAAATGCGTGCTGTAGAACAGGCGATCGAGGAAGGCAAGAATGGTGGCATTAGGACTCGCGAAATAAACGGGCGAACCAATAACCAGACCGTCCGCCTCTTCAAAGAGGGGTGCAATTTCGTTGACGGCATCGTCGATAACGCACTTCCCCGTCTTGCTGCAGCCCTCGCAAGCAAGGCAACCCCGAATGTCCAGTTTGCCAATCTGGCGCGTTTCGCATTCGACGCCTTCTTCTGCAAAAACCTTTTCCATTTCAGCAAGTGCCAAACCCGTGTTGCTCGCATTGCGCGGGCTTCCGTTGATCATGAGTACTTTCATTTCTGCTTCTCCTTCATTGTTCGAACGGGCACGCAGACTTCGGCCCGTTCGCTTCTTCCGTCGTTTTTATACGCTGAGTACTTTACCTGAAAGGGCGCCGAGTATTTCGTCTATGCAGCGGGCAACTTCGACCTTGGTCTTTTCAATGTCGATGGTCTTGTAGTCGCCGTTTTCGTAGAGCACTTCCCCATCGCACATGGTAAGCACCACATCGGCACCGTTGGCGCTGTAGACCAGGTTGGTCGCCATGTCGTAGATCGGGAACATCCACGGGGCGTCGATGTCGAACACCACAAGGTCGGCCCGCATGCCTGCGGCCAGCACGCCGCAGTCGTTTCGGCCCTGTGCACGCGCACCATTTACGGTGAGCATCTGCAGCACTTCCTTAGGCGTGACCGTTGTCGGATCGGATGCGCTACCCTTCTGGGTGCACGCGAGGAGGTAGGCGTTTTGCAGCAGGTTATGCGTGTTGTTCGACGCCATACCGTCGGTGCCCAGCGCGCAGTTCACGCCCGCATCGAGCATGGCCTGCACTGGTGCAAAGCCACTGGCAAGCTTCATATTACTAGCGGCGTTTAAGCTGACGCTCGCGCCCTTGCGTGCCATGAGCGCGATGTCTTCCGGTTCAAGCCATACGCAATGCGCCGCGTTTACCGGCACTTCAAATACGCCCAGCGAATCGAGGTAGGCAGCGGGCGTCATGCCGTTGTGGCGGCCCTTGCATTCTTCGTGTTCGGACTTGGTTTCGGAAAGGTGAATGTGCAGACCCGTGTTGTGTGCCTTCGCTTCAGCCACGCAACGTTCAATCATGCTTTCGGCCGTGGTGTATTCCCCGTGCACGCACATGTCAACGCGAATGCGCCCGTCGGCGGTGCCGTGATAGTCGGCAAACAGACGCTTGTTCATTTCCGCCACGGGCAGGGTGTCGTAGTCGGCGTCTGTAAGCATGGTAGAACTGTCGCAGTGGTTCGCCTTCATGCGCGCTTCCAAGGTGGCGTCGCAACGGTCGGTGGTGGCAAAGTACATGTCGCTGTAGCTGACCACGCCGTAGCGCAGCATTTCCGCCTGGGCAAGCATGGTGCCCCAATAATGGTGCCCTTTTGCAGCGTCCATCTTGGCTTCGAAGGGCCAGATGGTTTCGCTGAGCCACTGCTGCAAGGGTTGGTTTTCGGCATAACCGCGCAACAGCGTCATGGCCGCGTGAGCATGCGTGTTATAAAACGCGCTCATGAGCAGCTTGCCACGCCCGTCGTAGACCTGTCCGAGGCGGGCTGCATCGGCGGGTTCTTCGGCGCCCACATAGGTGATGAAAGCGCCTTCAACGCCCACGAACTGGTCTTTTACATAGTCCAGGTTTTCATCCAGAATATCGATATGACTAAAAAGCATGCTGCCCCCTTTGTTCGTACCGTGCTTTGCTGCTCGTACCCATTATACGCCTCGTGAAAACCCGCCGTGACACCCGATATACAAGCTAAGCGATCACTCTCCTTTGCAGACGTGATAAAATTTCCTCATTCGCAAAAATAAGCTCCGCGCGTCAACGATACAAAGAGGCCACCTAAGGAGAGGCTTGTCATGAAAAGCATTACCGTTCCCCCTACCAAAGAAAGTCCTAATCCCGTTACTGAATTTGTAGTTGGCGAACTTGAACAGCACGACTGCCCTGCAAAGGTTATTTACCAAATCCAAGTTGCCATCGAAGAAATTATGGTCAACATCGTCAGCTATGCGGAACTGACCGAAGACGACAACATCGAAGTGCGCTGTGGTGTCTATGAAGACCCCCTACGCGTTGAACTGCAGTTCCTCGACGGCGGCATCCCCTTCGACCCACTGGCAGCCGAAGACGCCGACACGTCCCCTGAAGCCCTTATGAATCGCGAAGGCGGCCTGGGCATTCTCCTGGTCAAAAAGATGATGGACGACGTGTCCTACGAATACAAAGACGGCAAGAACACCCTGACTATCCTCAAGAACCTCTAAGAGGACCTCGTAAGGGTTTACCCAATTGTTTGTGGAACAAGCTATGCTGCAAAACGAAGATCTCGCCCAAAAGCTCGAAGCTGCAATCGAATACATGCGTGAATGCCTGGGGGGCCAAAAACCCGACATTCTTTTGGTGCTAGGAAGCGGCCTGAATCATATTGCAGAAGCCGTGAATAATCCTGTGCTTATTCCATTTAATGACGTACCCCACCTGTGTGAGTCGACTGTCGAAGGCCACGTTGGGCGCTTTGTGTTTGGGGAAATAGGCGGCAAGAACGTACTGGTTATGCAAGGGCGCTTGCATGGTTATGAAGGCTATACCGCTCAGGACGTTGCCTTCCCTGTGTGGTTTTCCCACAAGCTTGGTGCCAAGGCTTTGTTTACCACCAACGCGGCGGGCAGCATGGTCGAAGGCCTGGCGCCTGGTGACTTTTGCGTTATAAGCGACCATATCAACTTCACGGGGCGCAACCCGGTTGCCGGTGCCAAAGTACCCGAAGTGGGGCCACGCTTCTTCAGTATGGAAGATGCCTACGACGCACACTTCCGCGCAACGGCGCTGAGCGTCGCAGCCGATCTGGGCATTCATGCCCAAGAAGGCGTTTACCTGGGCCTGCTGGGGCCAAGTTTCGAAACGCCCGCGGAAATTCGTGCCTTTGCCAGCTGGGGGGCTGCAACGGTTGCCATGAGCGTGTGCGAAGAAGTTATCGCGGCGCGCCAGGTGGGCATGCGCGTGTTGGGCATGAGCCTTATTAGCAATTACGCCGCCGGCCTGGGGCCCGAAAGCCTGAACGAAACAAACTTCGAACAGGAACTTGCTCGCGTCTTTACCATTGCAGGTGAAAAGGCCACCCTTTTAGTTAAGGGCATTATTGCTTCCATGGAACTGTAAGGCCCGCCTTGCTGCCTGACGTTGGCAGCGAGCGCCGGCTATTCGGCAGCTTCAATAAACTTATATGCCTGGCTCGCAGCAATGGCGCCGTCGGCCGCGGCCGTGATTACCTGACGCAGGCTCTTTTTGCGCAAGTCGCCTGCAGCAAAAACTCCGGGAACATTGGTGGCCATGTTTTCATCGGTAAGAATATAGCCATCTTCCATTTCGATCTGGCCTTCAAATAGTTCCGTGTTGGGCAAAAAGCCAATGAAACCAAACAGGCCAAACATGCCGTCGTTTTCGTCGGCTTCGATGGTACTTAGTTCGTCGGTTTTGACATTGCGCACGATAATCTGAGAAAGAATGCCGCTGGGGCCATTCACTTCTTCAACCACGCTGTCCCACAAAAATTCAATCTTGGGATTGGCGAAAGCCTTTTCCTGGATGGACTTGGCAGCACGCAATTCGTCGCGCCGATGGATGATAGTAACCTTGCGCGCAAAGTTGGTAAGAAACATAGCTTCTTCAACCGCGGCGTCGCCGCCGCCTACTACATATACTTCCTTGTCGCGATAGAAAAAGCCGTCGCAGGTAGCACAGAAGGAAATGCCCTTGCCCACAAACTGGCCTTCGTTTTTGCAGCCGATAGGACGGGCATGGGCGCCCGTTGCCACAATTACCGTCTTGGCTTCATATGCGCCACCCGTGCACACAACCTTTTTTACGTCACCCGAAAAATCGACAGATTCTACGGTGTCGCTTACCCGTTCGCAACCAAACTGTTCAACTTGCTTGGTCATGCGAGCAATAAGGGTGGGGCCCGATTCTTCTCCGTCTACCAGCTGACCGGGATAGTTTTCGATTTCATTGGTTGTGGCAATCTGGCCACCGTCGAGGCCTTTTTCAATAAGAAGTGCCCTCATGCGGCTTCGTCCCGCATAAAGACCTGCGGTTAAACCTGCGGGGCCTGCGCCCAAGATAATTACGTCATACATGGCGTTCTCTCCTTTTCTTAGTTCTTTTTTGCAAAGGCCCACCAGTACAGCGCGCCCACAAAAATGGCGCCGCCGACGATGTTGCCTAGTGTGGCAAAAGCAATGTTGTACGCCGCACCCGCCGCCGTGACATTGGCGAGCAGGGCTGCGTCTATCTGGGTTCCAAAGCCTGCATTGGCGGCCAACACTCCCATGGGAAGGAAGAACATATTGGCCACGCAGTGTTCAAAGCCCATGGCCACAAAAGCCATAACCGGGAACACGCAGGTGAAAATCTTGTCGATAACGGTGCGGCCCGCAAAGCCCATGTACACCGCAAGGCACACCAGCAGGTTACACATAATGCCGCGGAAGAAAATTTGAGTAGCGCTGAGATTGATTTTTCCACTTGCCACCGCAACCATCTGGTTGCCCAGTGTGTTGTCCCCAGCCTTGACGCTCATAACGCCACAACCAAAAATAATGGCCACCAAAATAAGCGAACCGATAAGGTTAAACACCCACACCACTGCCCAGTTTTTTGCAAGCTGCGCCCAGCTAATCTTTTTGGAAAGCGCAGCCATGGTCATAAGCATGTTACCGGTAAACAGTTCCGCGCCAGCTATAACAACGCAGATAAGACCCAGGCTAAACACGAGGCCGCCCAGCACGCTGGACGCGGCAAAACTTAAAGACTGGTCGGCCTTCACGTAGGTCATAAACAGGGCGCCCATGCCAATAAAGATACCCGCCAAAATACCGAGGGGCGCTATGCTTGCGGCCGTCATGCCCGCCTTGCCCACGCCAACGGTTTCGCCCTTGGCTTCAATGGCGGCGCCTGCCAAACAGTCTGGCTTTGTGGCGGCAATGTCTTCTGGCGTAATGTTCATGTGGTCCCCCTATGACCACATCATCTTACTACTTCTTTTCGGCCTTTTTCCGCTCTGTGGTCGAAAGAATGCGTTTACGTAGGCGAATGGACTTGGGTGTTACTTCCACCAGTTCGTCGTCTTCGATGTATTCAAGGGCTTCTTCGAGCGTGAAGGTGACGGGCGGGGTAAGCATGATGGCCTTGTCCGAACCGCTGGCGCGCTGATTACCCAGGGCCTTGGTCTTGGCAATGTTGACCACCATGTCGCCTTCTTTGGCGGATTCGCCCACGATCATGCCTTCGTAGCAGTCTTCGCCCGGGCCTATAAACAGACGGCCACGTTCCTGAAGGGTGTCCAATGCATAGGCCACGCTTTTTTCGGTGCTCATGGAAATCATGGAACCACGGCTGCGCCCTGCGAAGTCACCACGATAAGGCCCGTATTCCAGGAAGCGGTGGAACATGGTTGCTTCGCCATGCGTGGCATTGAGCAAGCGGGTGTTCAGGCCCATGGTGCCGCGCGTGGGAATCTTAAAGACCAAGTGAGTTTGGTCGTGCTTCTGATGCATGTCCAACATTTCGCCACCCGCGCTGCCAAAGACTTCAATGGCTTTGCCCGCGTATTCGTCGGTCACGTCCACGGTAGCTTCTTCAATGGGTTCGGTCTTTGCCCCGTTTTCGTCGGTGCGCACGATAACCTGGGGGCGACCCACCTGGAATTCGAAGCCTTCGCGACGCATGGTTTCCATAAGTACGGAAAGGTGCAGCACGCCGCGGCCAGCCACTTCAATGCCGCCGTCTTCGCGTTCGGTTATGCGCATGGAAATGTTGCTTTCCTTTTCCTTCATCAGGCGTTCCCGCAGCTGGCGCGAACCCACAATGTCGCCTTCGCGGCCCACGAGTGGGCTATTGGAAGCTTCAAACACCACGGCCATCGTCGGTTCTTCCACCTTGATAGGGGGCATTTCAACGGGGTTTTCCTTGTCGGTAACCATGTCGCCAATGTCGGCGTCGTCCACACCCACCACGGCCACAATGTCGCCTGCCGTTGCCTCGGGCACTTCCTGCTTGCCCAGCTCTTCGAACACAAATACTTGCTTAATGGGACAGGTGTAGCGGTTTCCGTCGTTCTTAATAACGAGGACCGAGTCGCCCTTGGCAATCTTGCCAGCACTTAAGCGACCAACGCCAATGCGACCCACGTAGCTGGAGTGGTCAACGGTGCAAATTTGCAGGGCCAGCGGGCCTTCGGGTTCTACGTCGGGAGCAGGCACGGAATTGACGATGGTATCGAGCAGCGGGATCATGTTCTGGTTGCCATCTTCGGGCTCCAGGCGTGCATAACCGCCAATGGCACTCGTGTAGACCACGGGGAAGTCGAGCTGTTCGTCGGTGGCTTCCAGTTCCACCATGAGGTCAAAGACTTCGTCAACCACTTCTTCGGGGCGGGCGCCGGGGCGGTCGATCTTGTTCACCACCACCACGATGCGCAAGCCCTGTTCGAGCGCATGGCGCAGGACAAAGCGTGTCTGGGGCATGGCGCCTTCAAAAGCGTCCACGATAAGCAGAGCGCCGTCGGCCATGTTCAACACGCGCTCCACTTCGCCACCAAAGTCGGAGTGGCCCGGGGTGTCGATGACATTGATTTTCACACCCTGGTAGGTAATGGAGATGTTTTTGGACAGGATGGTAATGCCGCGTTCGCGTTCCTGGTCGTTCGAGTCAAGCACGCGCTCGTCCACCTGCTGGTTTTCACGAAATACGCCCGCCGTATAAAGCAGGCGGTCCACGAGCGTGGTCTTGCCATGGTCGACGTGCGCGATAATCGCCACATTACGTAAGTTTTCTTGCTTCATGCTTAATCCTCGTAAGTTAGTTGTCTCATTTTTACTCCGTCCCCATGTGGGACAGTTGTCTCATTTTTACTCCGTCCCCAATTGAGACACCAATTGAGACAGACCTTTTTACCGCAGGGTATGGTATCACTTCACATGCTGGCTTTGTATTTACGCCAACAATTCTTCTTCATGAAAGACTTCATCTTCTTTTCTTCGCGTCCTTCATAGTACGCAACGAGTAGTTCTTTAAATTCTGCAACCAGTTCCTGAGGCACTACCAGCAAGCCACCGCCCCGGGAAACCAAAAAATGGTTGGCAAAAATAATGGCCGCACGCTTATTGCCATCGAGAAAGATCTGCGCCTTCATACAATACAGCACGAGTTGGATAGCTTTGTCTATGGCAGGACTTCTTGAATTCAAGATGGTTTCCAGATGCTCTGCTACGACGGTTTCTTGCGGCAAGGGCGGCACGTAACCTGTTCCACCAATGGTTACAGGAACGCCGCGAAGGCGTCCACCATTTTCGAAGAAACCTTCGTTGACCATTTTCGCAATGTGACATAGAACGTGCAGGTTGCTTGGACTAAGCAGCACGTCTTTGTCCAGCACGAATTCCCAGGCGTGCTTTAGGTTGAGCACCTTCTGCACGTCTGAAGCCGACATGCCCACAACGGTGCCGTTGTTGATGATTTCCTCTGTTTGAGGAAACGATGTTGCAACGCCTTCCAAAATGGCTTGGTCGTAAATGCTCGCGCTCATATTGGCGCGTGCAAAATCCAGGTTGAGGAGCACACGTGGAGCAAGTTTTTCGTCGGTATAACCTAGCTGCGCCAGTTGCTTTTCAATTTTGCGCATGGTTTTACGCAGCTCCTTGGCTGTTGCGGCGTCGCGCAGCAAGAGTTGGTGAAGCTCTTCGGAATAGGGACCAACGTAGGTAGAGGTAAGCTTCCCTGAAATGCGCTTACGTATATATAAATATTTCTTAGCGCCTTTTTCTTTAACTTCAACACTTCCTTCATAGGGAATAAGGGCAAGGCGCGCACTAAGATCGGCACGTTCTCGCAACAGCTCTTGTGTCATTTCGAATGTGTTATTACTTCTGTTGTTCAATGCTGTCATGATTCGTTGGTAGGGTACTTTCTTATTAAATACGACTTATAAAGTTCCCTAATTATAGCACATGCAACAGAGAGGGGTATGTCGCCCCCTACTTATGCTTCGTAGATATTTATGACAGAGCCAGCGTCGGACGTATGGGTACGCGCATCGGTACAGGGATCGATAAACAGGTTGGGCTGCGTGAGTTCTGACGCAGGAAGCGGCGCGATGGAAGACACCACGTACTTGCTGTGCGGCACGTCGTCATAAGGCCCAAACCACAGGGCGCGCTGGGGGCATGCTTCCACGCAAATGGGCTGCTTACCTTCGGCAATGCGCCCACGGCAGCCATCGCACTTCACGGTTACCCCGCGACCTTCGTCAAAGCGCGGCGCGTGGTAGGGGCAGGCTGTCATACACGACTGACAACCTACGCACAGGCCTGCGTCGATGGTAACGAAACCCTGTTTGTCCTTGCTAATGGCATCGGATGCACAGAAGCGTACACAAATGGGGTTGGTGCAGTGGTTGCAGGAAAGCGAAAGGTGATAGCAGAACACGTCCTGACTCCAAGACCCAAGGGAATCCTGCGTCCACGTTCCCCCTGCGAATTCGTAGATGGTTCGCAGGGCCAATTCACCGTCGAGGTGGTGAAAGTCCTTGCAGGCAATTTCACAGGTCTTGCAGCCCGTGCAGCGATGCTGGTCGAAATAGAAGGCGTGCTGACTTACGTGTCGCTCCGCCGTCTTTTGGGGCGTGCCTTCGGGCGACTTAGCCATGCAATTCACCTTCTTCCAGCTTCCGCACGCGCACCAAAATGGTGTGCTGGGCGTTACCTCGGGCAAGCGCCGTAGGACGGTCAGACGTAAGCGTATTGATACACCCGCCGCGGTCCAACCTGTCGCCAAACATGTCTGCCTTGTGCCAAGCACCCTGCGGCAGGGCAAGCACCCCAGGCATCACACGGGGCGTAATGCGCACACGCACCACAAGGGCGCCGCGATCATTTTCGACCACCACGCGCTCACGCGCATGCAGGTCAAGGGAACGCGCGTCGATGGGGTTAACGAGCATTTCGTGCGGCGACACAAATTCAATTTCTTCAATATTGCCAAAGGAAGAATGGGTCCGCTGCCGCGCATGGTAGCCCACCAGCTGAAAGGGGAACTCGCGCATAGCGGGCGACCCCCAGCCTTCCGCTTCAGGGGCATAGATGGGCAAGGGGTGAATAACCTGGTCGTCGGCATATTCGTATTCTTCGGCCAATTCAGCGAGGCGCTGCGAATATATTTCAACCTTTCCCGAAGGGGTGGGCAAAGGATTGGCAATGTGGTCTTCGCGGAAGGCCCGGTATGCGATGGTTTCCCCAGTGTAAGGAGCGCGCCACACGCCCCTTTCGTCAAGCTCTTCGAGTGTTGGAATATCGTATTCTTCTGGGCTCTCAGATGCAGTAGCCGCGTCGACTTCCTGCACATACGCTTGCTTCATGTGATCGCGTGCCTGGTCGAGGCGGGCTTGGTCACTTGCTTCTTTACTTGCCTGTTCAAATTCTTCAGCAATGCCAAGACGCTGAGCCACCGCCCCACATACTTCTTGGGCGGTCTTGCGCTCGAAATTTTCTGTACTCCAAGCATGCCCGCGCACGAGACCGTGAATTATGTCGGCATAGCCACTTGAAAGCAGGTTGTCTTGTTCCGCGTGGGCTACATCGGGCAACAGCAGGTCGGCATAACGCGCCGAATCCGTCAGAAAGAGGTCGCTTACGACAATGAATTCGCATTTGGATTCGTCGGACAAGATATCATGCGTGCGATTGATGTTGGCATGCTGGTTAGTAAGGCAGTTACCGCCATGGTTCAGGATAAGCTTGATGGGAACTTGCAAGCGGCTTGCACCACGCACTCCCCCGTTTTCGGCCGTAAGTTCTGGACCGCGATCGACGGCCGCGCTCCACATAAATGCGGGGATGCTTGTTTCAACGGGATTAACACCCACAGAGGGTTCGTCAATCACAAAGGGCAAAAAGCGCTCGCGCACGCCCGAATTAGTACCCGGTAAGCCAAAGTTGCCCGTGAGCAGGGGCAGCATACATATAGCACGTGCCGTAAGTTCACCATTGTCGTGGCGCTGTGGCCCCCAGCCCTGGGCAACAAACACACGCTTGGCGTTCGCAATTTCATGGGCAAGTTCCGCGATGCGCTGGGGCGGGATACCCGTAATAGATGCCGCCCAGACAGGAGTTTTTGAAACGCCGTCATCCCCCAGCCCCAAAATATAGTCTTTGTAGCTTGCGTGGGCGGGCGCGCCTTCGGGCATGGTTGTTTCGTCGAAACCCACGCAGTAGGTATCAAGAAAGTCCTGGTCAACCAGATCTTCCGTAATAAGCGCATGGGCAATGCCTGCCA
Organism: uncultured Eggerthellaceae bacterium; assembly: GCA_905234635.1. GTDB lineage: Bacteria > Actinomycetota > Coriobacteriia > Coriobacteriales > Eggerthellaceae > CACXMZ01. Next base: position 71,102 of record CAJOJB010000001.1, read on the forward strand.
CAAGCGCCGCGTCGGTACCAGGACGTATGGCTATCCATTCATCCTTGTGGTTGGCCGCCGTTTCGTTGTGCCTGGGGTCGATAGTTATAAGCTTAAAGCCACCTTCTTCGCGGGCGCGGGTAAATTCCCAACTAGCACTGCCGCCGCCCATGCGTGTTTCGGCTGGACTGTTGCCAAACAAAATGACCAGGTCTGCTTTGGTGGCTTCCGAAAGAGTTGAAGACGTGTAGTAGCCAATGTCGCCGTAGGTGTAAAAACAGCCCGCTTGTAGTTGAGCCGACGAGTAGTCGCCATAGTAACGCAGGTGGCCACCATAACAGTTCATCAGTCGCGCAAACGGAGACCCATAGAAGGGCCAAAGCCCCGTGGCGTATGAAACATACACCGCTTCGTTGCTATAGTCTTTGACCACGCGCTTAATTTCGCTTGCGAGAAGGTCGTAAGCTTCGTCCCAACTAATGCGTTCGAACTTGCCTTCCCCTCGTTTGCCTGTGCGCTTCATGGGGTAGTTCAGACGGTCGGGCGCATTCAGCCAATAGCGCATGGCCCGCCCGCGCAGGCAAGCACGCATCTGGGGTGCCCCATCTGTTTCGGCGAGGTTGTCACTTTCTACCCAGTCGAGCACACCATTTTGTACATGAAATTTGAGGGCGCAATGGGCACCGCAATTGACCGTGCAACTTTGCCACACTTCGCCTGTGAAAGCTTCGTCAACAGCCATTACACATCGTCCCAAACTTCGTCTATGCCGCGCAGGACCGTGCCCAAATTACGAATGCGACGCACGCTGTCGAAGCGTTCTTGACCAAACAGGCCCGCATAAACGGCATACACGTCTTCACCCACGTCGTTA
>CAJOJB010000002.1 GCA_905234635.1 uncultured Eggerthellaceae bacterium
CATTCTCGTAGTGGGCTACAAGAAGGAATTGTTCTTTTATTTGGAAGAAAAATTTGGTGTCCAGATCGTTGTCAATAATGAATATGCTTCACGCAACAATAATTCAAGCCTGTACGCTGTGCGCGAACTACTGGGCAATACCTATATTTGCCCATCGGATGACTACTATGTCGTAAACCCCTTCAAGCCCTATATGTGGAAGGCTTGCTACTTTGCTGAATATTGCGAGGGCCCCACCAAAGAATGGTGTCTCCATATTGACAAGAAAGATCGCATTACTGGATGCACCATTGGCGGCAGCGACGCCTGGTATATGGCCGACACTGCCTACTTTGACCGAGCTTTTTCGTCTCGCTTTACCGAAATCCTTGAAGCGGAATACGACGACGAACGCACCAAAGAAAAACTGTGGGAAGAAATCTTTATAGACCACGTCGATGAACTTGACATGGAAGTATGCCGATTAGAAACGGGTTCTATTTTTGAATTCGATTCGCTCGATGAAATGAAAGACTTCGACCCCCTATTCCTTGAAAATATCGATGTCGAAATATTCGATAACATCTGTGCCGTGCTTGGATGTACCAAAGACGAAATCTGCAATGTCTTCCCTCTAAAACAAGGTCTTACTAACCTTTCGTGCCATTTTTCCACGAGCGATGGTGAATACGTGTACCGCCATCCTGGCGTGGGAACTGAACAAATGATTAACCGCGCGGCCGAAAAACAGGCACTTGAACTCGCAAAACAAATTGGTATCGACAATACCTTCATCTTTGAAAACCCCAAGCAAGGCTGGAAGCTGTCGTACTTCATACCTAATGCCCGCGAACTCGATGCTCACGACGAACGACAGCTTGCAGACGCCATGCAGGTTGCGCGCAAGTTGCACGAACAAGACATCAGGCTCGATCGCGAATTTGACTACTATGAAGAAGGGCTCAAATACGAAAAACTCCTTTTGGCCAAAGGTCCTATTGAAGTTCCTGGCTATGCCGAACTCAAAGACCAGGCAGCCCGCGCAAAACAGTTTGCCGATGCCGACCATGCACCAAAGTGCCTCACCCACAACGACTTCTTTGGCTTAAACCTTCTCTATGACGAAGAAAACAATTTAAGCCTTATAGACTGGGAATATGCGGGCATGTCCGACTATGCCAGCGACTATGGCACCTTTGTTGTTACATCTGAACTTAACGAAGAAGAAGCAGAAAAAGCTCTGGAACTGTATTTTGGTCGCCCCCCCACTTTAGAAGAAAAGCGCCACAACTACGCCTATGTCGGGCTTGCGGGCTGGTGCTGGTACATATGGTCACTGCAAAAAGAATCTGAAGGCGACAACGTAGGCGACTGGCTTTATATTTACTACCGTTACGCCAAGAAATACCTCCCCTTAGCCATTTCACTTTATGAGGGTGAAACGCTCGAGTAAAACAGCAATTAATGCGTAAGATTTTCGAACGAGATTCATGATTACTCGAGAAGAATACAACGAACTTTACACACGATATATGCAGACAGGCATATGTCCACCCGAACTCGAACCCTACAGAGTGAATAACCTCGTCATTATGGCTGCTGGTCTTTCTTCGCGCTTTACCCCCCTCTCGCTTGAAAAGCCTAAAGGGCTGCTTAAGGTACGTGGCGATGTACTTATTGAACGTATCATTCGGCAGGCAAAAGAAGCAGGCATTCAAGACATCGCTATAGTGGTTGGCTATAAAAAAGAATTATTCGCCTACCTTCGGGAACAATATAAGGTACAGCTCATTGAAAACGACGAGTACGCTCTACGCAATAACCATTCGTCCATCTATGCTGCACGCAGTGTGCTTGGCAATAGCTATATTTGCCCATCCGATATTTATTTCGTTGACAACCCCTTTAAGCCATACCTGTATTGCAGTAGCTATTCGGCGCTTTTTAGCCCTGGTCAGACACATGAATGGTGTCTCGAGCTAGATGCGCATGACCGCATCATAGGAGTTACAATCGGTGGGGAAAATTCCTGGTACATGAATGGCGACTCCTATCTCGACCATTCTTTCTCGAAAAAGCTTATTGAATTCATTGGTCTTCACTACAGCACACCCGAGATCAAAGATAAATACTGGGAAAACATCTATATTGACCATATCGACGAGCTCTATATGGAGGCGCGCAAACTTAAGGATGGCGCCTTCTTTGAATTTGATACCTTTGCCGAACTTAAAGCCTTTGACCCAGATTTTCTGGAGAACAACGAAAGCACCATCGTGGACCAAATTTGTGCCGCACTAAGCTGCAAAAAAACAGACATCCGAGATATTTATCCATATAACCATTCAAACCCAGGCAATCTTTACTGCCTGTCCACATGCAATGGTGAATACCTATACAACCATGAGACCACAAGCGTGGAGGCTCTGTAAGTTTCACCTCTATATACTCACTAACAATGTGAGCAATAAGTATAATTACCGCTTGTAGCTAGTCTAAACTAGGCCCATTACATGTTCATACTGACACTCATTTACAAGACTCTAATCGGACCACTCGAACTCTTCTTTGAGGTCGTGTTTTCCTTGGCATATCGCCTTATTGGTGATGTTTCTCTTTCCATTGTTGCCCTGAGCCTGGCTATGAATTTTTTGGTACTTCCCCTGTATCGTCGCGCCGACGCCTTACAAGAAGAAGAACGCGATCGCGCCTTAGCCATGAAACCGTGGACCGACCACATAAAAAAGGCCTTCAAGGGTGACGAACGTTTCATGATGTTGCAAACGTACAATCGCCAAAATGGCTACAAGCAAACCGATGTTTTGAAAAGCTCGCTTTCGCTTTTGCTCGAAATACCTTTCTTTATTGCAGCTTTTCGCTTCCTTTCGGGGTTGGAACTGCTCAATGGTGTACAGCTTGGTCCCATTGCCGACCTCGGCGCCCCCGATGCCCTACTGCAAATCGGTGGCATGAGCATCAATGTACTGCCTATAATCATGACCGTTATCAATGTAGTTTCTGCCGCAATATACTTGAAAGGCTTTCCGCCCAGCAGCAAGTTTCAAACCTATGGCATTGCTGCCATCTTCTTGGTTTTACTCTATAACTCTCCTGCTGGCCTGGTATTTTACTGGACGCTCAACAATGTTTTTTCGCTCGTAAAGAACATCTTTTATAAGCTCCCAAAAACGAACCTCGCGAACAATAATCAAACCCTTACTTCTCGACTATTATCGCGCTTGAACATTCCCAAAGCCACGCCGAAGGACGGCTACACATTCCTTCTGGGCTGCCTATTATTAGCAGTGTTAGTGGGATTATTTATACCTCTTACGGTCATACAGTCTTCACACGCTGAATTTGTCAATGCGTCAAATTATCGTTCGCCCCTCTGGTCGGCTATTGAATCTTTTGCACTTGCTTTTGGAACCTTCGTCATCTGGTTTGGCGTGTTCTACTGGATTGCTCCACCTAAGGGAAAAACCGTCTTTGGCTTCCTGGTCTTTGCATGTGCAGGCGCAGCTATCGTTAATTACCTCTTCTTTGGCACAAGCTACGGCAATCTTTCCCCAGATTTACAGTTCGACAACAATCCCGTTATCTCCAAAAAAGCAATTGCCGCTAACCTCGCCGTGCTCGCCTGCCTTGCCCTCGTCTTTTTCCATATATGGCGCACTCATAAAAACATTGCGCGCATTGCTTATGTTTCGTTCAGCATAGCCGTTGTGACCATGTCTCTTGTTAGCATGGTGACCATACACACAGAACTCCAACCGCTCAAAGAATCTTTTTCTCGTTCTCGCAATGACCCTGTCAAGAACGCACCCGAAGACACACCGATAATCAAGCTGAGCAAAACGGGTAAAAACGTGGTGGTTATCATGCTTGACCGAGCTATTCCCGATTTCGTTCCTTATATCATGGAAGAAAAACCCGAACTGCAAAAAGCATTTGCGGGCTTTACCGCATATAACAATACTCTTTCGTATGGTCCTTTTACCAATATAGCGACACCTGCTCTCTATGGCGGAAGCGAATACCGCCCGAAGCAAATCAATGAAAGAAGCAACCAGCCCCTTGCTGAAAAACAAAACGAGGCTCTTAAAGTCATGCCTTCTATCTTTCTGGGCCAAGGCTACGACGTAACGGTTTTTGATCCGACATACGCAGGCTACGAGTGGATACCAAATCTAAGTATCTACGATGACCTTCCTGGCGTACGCGCCCACATTACCATGGATGGCTCCATCAAGACCAAGCGATACAAAATGGACAGCACCGAAGAGAAAAATATCAGAAAACGCTCGAGGAACTTTTTCTGCTACGGTCTTTTCAAAACAACACCCCTTGCACTCCAGCCCTTCATTTATCAAATGGGTGGATACAATTCCGCTGAAATCACTACTCAAATCCGAAATAGCAACACCAGTGCAGAAGGTCTACCAGACATATTTCTTAACAGTTACGCAGTCCTCGAAGAGCTGCCAGAGATGACAGAAATATCAGATGCCTCAAAAGGCAGCTTCCTCATGATGTCAAACGATACAACGCATAATCCTGGTCTACTCCAAGAGCCTGAATATGTACCCAAATATATCGTTGACAACAGCGAATACGATCAAAAACACCCCATACGAGAAAACGGTCAGGGAGAAACGCTTGATTTCACAGACGATAGCAACGAATACCTTCCAGAACTTATTCTCCACTACCAAGCAAACATGGCTTCTCTTATAAAAATTGGCGCCTGGTGCGATTATCTGCGGGAACAAGGCGTCTACGACAATACTCGTATCATCCTTGTTTCAGATCATTCGTTGTATCAACTATCGGGAAAAGATACAACGTTTAACGTCTATAGCCAATACAAGAAAACGAATGTCGAGTGCGACATCCATTACTTTAATTGCTTGCTTATGGTGAAAGACTTTGGCAGTACCGACTTTACGTACGATGACAGCTTTATGACTAATGCAGATACACCCGTTCTTGCGTTTAAAGGAATCATAGACAAACCAATCAACCCTTTCACGGGGAAAACGGTTACAAGCGATTATAAAAATGAACCACTGCAATACACTCTATTTACAGACGAATGGGGAATAGATACCAACAATGGGAATGTCTTTATTCCTGGCCAGTGGTTTTCCGTTCACGATGACGTTCGTAATAAAGACAATTGGGTATACTTATACGAAGAATAAAAATTGAAACCTGAAGCGTCATTTTCCTTTTGAATATGGCACTTTGATGTATACGACTGCAAAGCGCTGAAACTACTTGGCTCATGGAAATACTTACTCTGCTTTATAAGCTGTTAATAGGACCGCTCGAACTCTTCTTCGAGGTTATTTTTTCCATGGCATATCGCCTTATTGGTGATGTTTCTCTTTCTATTGTTGCCTTAAGCCTTGCCATGAATTTTTTGGTACTTCCCCTGTATCGCCGTGCCGACGCTCTACAAGAAGAAGAACGTGACCGCGCCTTGGCTATGAAACCGTGGACCGACCACATTAAAAAAGCCTTTAAGGGCGACGAACGTTTCATGATGCTACAAACTTACAACCGCCAGAATGGCTACAAGCAGACCGATGTTTTGAAAAGCTCGCTTTCGCTTTTGCTCGAAATACCCTTCTTTATCGCGGCCTTCCGTTTCCTTTCAGGTTTGGAGCTGCTCAATGGCGTACAACTTGGGCCCATCGCCGACTTGGGCGCACCCGATGCCCTTCTGCAAATTGGGGGCATAAGCATTAATGTGCTCCCTATTATCATGACCATCATCAATGTGGTTTCGGCTGCTATTTACCTAAGAGGCTTTCCACTTAACAGCAAGATCCAAACCTATGGCATTGCTGCCATCTTCCTTATTTTGCTTTACAATTCGCCCGCTGGTCTGGTCTTTTACTGGACGCTCAACAATGTTTTCTCGCTCGTAAAGAACATCTTTTATAAGCTTAAGAATCCACGACTGGTTCTTTCTGTTCTTGCGTCACTCACAGGCATTGTCATCTTAATTGCATTTTTTGGTGCCCATGTAGAAGTATCGCCATTGCGCATTGCCGTACTCGCAATTAGCGTCCTTGGCCTTCAGGCGCCCATCATTAGCTACTTTACGAAAAACAAAAATAGTATTGTGAAACGCATCCCGGAAGCTACAGAAAGTGACCATCGCACTTTCTTTTTTGGTACCTTATTTTTGGCACTTCTTTGCGGTGCGCTCATTCCTATTATCGTCATTCAAACTTCACCTGCAGAATTTGTGAGCACCATCTATTACCGGTCGCCTCTCTACCTCATAGCAGAATCATCAGCTTTGGCGCTTGGCACCTTTGTGGTCTGGTTTGGCGTATTTTACTGGCTTGCTACACCACGCGGCAAAACCATTTTTAACGTCCTGATCTTTGCTGCAGCGGGCATTGCTATAGTGAACTACCTATTCTTTGGAAATAACTACGGCAACTTAAGTTCGTATCTACAGTTCGATGTCATGCCAGACAATAGCCTTGCCACCCAAGCCATTAATCTCGGTGTCGTTGCGGTAGTTGGCATTGCGCTTGCACTTATTTGGCGGTGGAAAAAAGCACTGGTACGCTCTCTTTTCGTATGCCTTTGTATTGCTTCACTTGCCATGGTAGGCATTGGGGCGTTCAATATTACTTCACAGCTCGAACCAGTCAAAACACAGGCTGCGGGAGCACAAGAGGGCAAGCCAGATCTTCCCCGCATTCAACTGAGCAAATCGGGCAAGAACGTGGTGGTCATCATGCTCGACCGTGCCATTCCTGGTTTCGTTCCCTACATAATGCACGAAAAGCCCGAACTTAAAGACATATTTTCGGGCTTTACGGTGTATTCCAATGCCATAGCGTACGGTACGCATACCAACGTGGGTAATCCCGCTATTTTCGGCGGCAGCGACTATCGCCCAACAAACATGAACGAACGTCCTGGTAAACGCCTCGGAGAACTGCAGGACGAGGCGCTCAAGCTCATGCCTACCCTTTTCGATAAAAAAGGATATACAAGCACCATCTTCGACCCGCCCTTTGCAGGCTACTCCTGGAAACCCGACGTACGCATCTACGATGACATTCCCAGTGCAACCGCCTATGTAACTGAAGACGGTTTGTTCTATAACGAAAATATGAAAACAGAAGAGGCCCGCAATCGTACCTGGTCTGAACAGGCGCGCAATTTCTTCTGTTACAGCATTTTTAAAGTGTCGCCTTTGATCCTGCAGCCCATTTTGTATCAGCGCGGCGGCTACAATTCAACCAAACCTCTAGTCCAAATCCAACTCACCTATTCGGTTGGACTTGGCCTAAACCCAGACTTTATGAATTCATACTCGGTACTTACAAGCATGCCAGCCATTACTTCCATTTCTGATAACCCGGCGGGTAATCTGTTTATCATGACCAACAGCACCACCCACGCCGCCACCATCCTCAAAGAACCGGAATACACCCCTGCTACTTATGTAGACAATACGGCGTTTGACCAGGAACACACCGCTCGGCATGACGACGAAGGCAAGGAACTCGATATGACCCTGGGCAGCATTAGCAATATATCATCGCGCCAAACGCACTACGAAATTAACGTAGCAAGCTACCAGGCCTTAGGAGAATGGTTTAACTACCTAAAAGAACAGGGTGTATATGACAACACACGCATTATCTTGGTGTCAGACCATTCATGGCCCTACGTTCTTGACGATAGCCTCTACTTTGTCATCAAGGATGAAGACGATGGCATCCACTACAACCGGGACGCACGCTGGTTTAATTGCCTGCTTATGGTGAAGGATTTCAACAGCACTGGGTTTAACTACAACACCGATTTCATGACCACTGCCGACGTGCCCGTACTTGCCATGGACGACATTGTGGAAAACCCCAAAAACCCCTATACGGGCAGTGCGGTCGATATGTCTTATAAGAATGAACCCAAACAATACCTTCTCGATTCCGACTATTGGGTCATAGCAGAAAACAATGGCGAACAGTTCTTGCCTGGTCGCTGGTTCTCGGTCAAGAGCGGTAATACCGCCGACAAACAAAACTGGCAGTATTTAGGCTACTATTAAACGTACAGAAGATGCATTAATAGGGAGATGAGCATGGTTACTTTTTATATCGACCCGGGTACAGGCAGTATGCTTTTTACCCTGCTTATTGGCTTGGTCAGCGCAGGTGTCTATGGCTTGCGCAACTTGGCGGTCAAAATGCGCTTTCTTGCAAGTGGCGGCCGAGCTGAAAAAGGTGCGAGCGAAAACCAGCCCTATGTCATCTTCGCTGAAAGCAAGCGTTATTGGAATGTCTTTGAAGCTATTTGCGACGAATTTGAACGTCGCGAAATTCCCTTAAGCTATTTGACCGCTTCCCCCGACGATCCTGCGCTCGAAAAAACCTACAAGCACGTGAATTGCAAGTTCATTGGCGAAGGCAACAAGGCATTTGCCCATTTAAATATGCTGAAGGCTAATATGGTCCTAGCCACTACACCAGGCTTAGATGTGTACCAATGGAAGCGTTCACGCGACGTGGACTACTACGTTCACATCCTCCATGCCATTAGCGACGCCAGCATGTATAGAATGTTCGGCCTGGACTACTACGATGCTGTTCTTTTAACGGGCAACTTCCAAGTGCAACAAATTCGCGAACTCGAACGCTTGCGCAACATCACCGAAAAAGACCTGGAAATTGTAGGCTTAACCTATGTCGATGCGCTTAAAAAGCGCCTTGAAGAAGCTGGCCCTACTCCCGCGCATGAAACCACCGTGCTCTTGGCGCCCTCGTGGGGCAAAAGCGCTATCTTCAGCCTGTATGGTGGCAAGATAATCGATGCCCTCCTTGACGCAGGCTACCATGTTATTGTGCGCCCCCATCCCCAATCCTTTGACTCGGAAAAAGAACTCATGGATAAACTCATGACTGACTACCCTGCTTCAGACAAGCTGGAATGGAACCGAGACAACGACAACTTTGAAGTACTTCGCCGTTCCGATGTTATGATTTCAGACTTTTCGGGCGTAATTTTCGACTTTGCTCTTGTGTTCGACAAACCAGTTATCTATACCGAACCCGCTTATGATAACGCACCCTACGACGCCTGCTGGCTTGAAGAAGAACCGTGGACCTTTAGGGTATTGCCCACCATTGGCAAACAGCTTTCCATGGACAAACTCGACAATATAGGGGCGCTCGTTGATGAGTGTTTGCACGACACCGAACTTCAAGCAGGCCGCGAACAAGCGCGAAATGAAGCGTGGCAACACCAGGGTGAAGCCGCTGAACGCATCGTAGACTACTTGATAAACAAGCACGAAGAACTTGCTACCAGTAACGAACAACCAGAAGCAGAACAAGCTGATAATCCTGCTGCATAATTTGAGGGTGCCAGGCTCTAAGCTATCGTGACGCCCAATTCGCGCTCGACCAAGTCAAGGGCGGCGTCTATGGCTTTGTCCATGTCGTAGTATTTGTAACCGCCCAAACGACCCGCAAAGACCACCTTGCCTTCTTGGGCTGCCAACTGGGCATATTGTTCATACAGAGCATTGTTCTTTTCGTTATTGATGGGGTAATACGGTTCGTTCCCTGGTTCCCAGTCGGCGGGATATTCGCGCGTTATAACCGTCTGCGGCTGGTCGCCAAACTCGAAATGCTTATGTTCGATAATACGGGTGTAAGGTACATCACGTTCGGTGTAGTTCACGACCGCATTACCTTGGAAATTTTCTTCATCACGTGTTTCGTGCTCGAAACGCAGAGAACGATACTCCAAAGTACCCAGCTTATAGTCATAGAATTCGTCGATGGGTCCGCAGTAAATAATGCAGTCGGCAATGTCAGGGTCTTCTTCAATGATTTCGGCGTATTCCACACCGAGCCGAATTTCGGTCTTTCCAAACATGCGCGCAATCATGCCTGTATAACCACCTATAGGAATGCCCTGCCAGCGGTCGTTGAAATAATTGTTGTCATAAATAAAGCGGCACGGCAGGCGCTTAATAATGCTTGCCGGCAGTTCCGTGCAACTGCGCCCCCATTGCTTTTCTGTGTAGCCCTTAATCAGCTTTTCGTAGATGTCGCGCCCCACAAGCGAAATAGCCTGCTCTTCTAAGTTCGCAGGTTCACCAATACCTGCTTCAGCCACTTGCTGGGCAATACGCGCCTTGGCCTGAGCAGGCGTGCGCACATCGGGCCACATCTGCGCAAAGGTATTCATGTTGAAAGGCAGGTTATACAGTTCATCCTTATATACGGCGACAGGGCTATTGATGTAATTATTAAACTCGGCAAACTGGTTCACATAGTCCCACACGCGCTTGATAGACGTATGAAAGATGTGAGCCCCATACACGTGCACGTTAATGCCCGCACGAGCTTCGGTATAAATATTGCCCGCAATATGTTCGCGGCGGTCGATAACCAAACAGGTCTTACCCAACTTAGTAGCCTCATGCACAAAAGTAGCACCGGTCAGACCAGCCCCCACTACCAAATAATCGTACTGTGCCATGCTTTGCTCCTTGCACCTAGTCTTATGAAGGACTTATATCGTTGCCGTTGGCACTAGTGCCATATGTTGCACCGTCCGCTTTCTGTGCTTCATAAGGGGCGGCACCCGCTTCCTTAGGCGATCCACCCGCCTCGGTTGCGTAAATGCCTTCCTGGCTAAACAACGCGCTAAAGGTCTTAAAGAAAATATTTGCATCAAGCGCAAAACTCAGATTGTGCACGTACCATACGTCAAGCGCCAAACGGTCGTGCCATGCTGCGGCATTGCGCCCGCCAAATACGGCCGCATAGCCCGTAATACCAGGCCTTACCTTCAGCTTATCCGCTTCATTGTCGCGGTACAAAGCAGTTTCACGCTTAAGGTCGGGGCGCGGCCCAATAACGCTCATATCACCTTTAAGTACGTTTAAGAACTGCGGAAATTCATCCAGGCTGGTACGGCGCATGCGGGCACCCACGCGCGTCATGCGGGGGTCGTCCGCTGCATTGTAGGTAGACCCGTCCTCCATAACCAGGTCGGGAGCGTTTACCTTCATAGTGCGAAACTTGTACATGATAAATTCGCGCCCGTCCTTACCCACACGAGGCGCATTGTAAAAAATAGGACCACCATCTTCAGCTTTAATCTGAATGCCAAATACCACCAGAAGAATGAGCAACACAGGCATGGCAATAAGGCCAATAAGAATATCGAGCACGCGTTTAAAGAAATGGACGTACATTTACACGCATTCCTTTATGGCAGCCATAAACTGCTCGCAGATATAGTCGACGTCGTCGTTGGTAAGCAGGGTGTGCAGCGGTAGGCTCACTTCGTTTTCATACTGGGCAAAGGCATGGGGGAAATGTGCAATATCATAGCCAAGTTTTTTATAGGCAGAAAGCATGGGGAGTGGCTTGTAATGCACGTTACAAGCAATGCCCGCATCTGCCATACGCGCGATTATGGCATTGCGCTGAACTTCGTTTGCCCCTTCTACGCGCACAAGCATAAGATGACCCGAAGAACTAAAGCCTTCACCGTAGTGCTTGAGCACCTGAACAGGGGCTTCAGCAAGATTACGTTCATAGCATTCAACCAATTCCTTGCGGCGCGCCAAAAGCTGCGGATAACGACCCAACTGCACTACACCCAACGCCGCTTGCAAGTCCGTCATGTTCCACTTGTAGCCAGGGAATTCGATGTCATATTCCCAACTACCGGCTTCCTTATGAAGTGCATCCTTGGTCTGGCCATGAAGCGACCACAGCATAGCTTGCCTGTACAGCTCGTCCGTGTCAAAGCCAAAGTCGCGCCATGCGAGCGCACCACCTTCAGCCGTGGTGAAGTTCTTTACCGCATGAAACGAAAAAGCAGTAAAGTCCGCAACGCTACCCGAAGGCCTGCCACCCCTCACAGCACCCAGCGAATGGGCAGCGTCGGCAATGACAATGGGGCGCGCAAAGCATTCCTGCACACTGTTGGCAGGCTGCCATCCTTCATAGCCATCCAAAGCATCAAAAATAGCGTCGTAGTCGGCCATGACGCCTGCAATATCTACTGGAATAACAGCCTTGGTACGTGGCGTGAGCGCCGCAGCGTACGTTTCCGCACTTGGGAAAAAGGAACCGGGCGCCACGTCCACCAATACAGGCGTTGCGCCCACGTGCACCACGACCGAAGCACTGGCTGAATACGTATATGCTGGCACGATAACTTCGTCGCCGGGACCAATACCACATATACGCAGGGCACATTCAAGGGCAGCCGTAGCCGAACTTAAACAGGCCATGCCAGCCGCACCAGTGAAGCTACATAGTATGTGTTCGAGTTCTTTGGTGCGCGGACCCGTGGTAATCCACCCACTTCGTAGTACTTCGGCGACCGCATCAATTTCGACCTGAGTAATATCAGGCGGCGAAAATGGAATGTGGCGTTGTTCTTGCATGGCTACCGTTGTCCTTTAGCTTGCACAAGTAGCTTTTCTATTAAGTGTACTATTTCTGCATATGATATGTTCTGATCGAACTCTTTTTCCGCAATAGTACGAGCCCGAGCGCCCATCTGCTTTCGCGCTTCCCCATCGGACGAAAGCTTGAACAGGGCTTCCGCAAGTTCTTCCACATCTTCAGCGGGAACATTCACGCCAAAGCCATCGGCTTCTACCTTGCTATAGAATTCGGGAGAGCTGCCGGTATTGACAAGGGGTACGCCTGCCGCGAGATAGTCACCTATTTTGGTTACGATGGACTGGGGTGCGGCAGCAACAAGCGAATTAACCGTTATGTCGCAGCGAGAAAGCCACGCAGCCATGTGAGCGTAGTCAAGATAACCCAAAAAATCTACCGGAGCATGCAGTTCGGCTGCCAGGGATTCGAGCCTGTCGCGATTGGGTCCGTCGCCCATTATCTTAAGCCGCATACCAGGCACAGCGTCTGTACATGCTGCGACTGCGGCAATAAGCGTTTTAATGTCGTAGCTTGCCCCCAGCATGCCCGCATAAGCTACCCACAGTTCACCCGTGGGTTTTACGATTTCGTGAGCATACAAGGCAACACCTGCATCAAATTCGCCCAGGTCATTGCCGACATAAACCGTAATATGCTCGTAAGCTTCGCTGCGATCACGCGAAGGACGAAGGGCATATTCATCCGACGTGCCCACCGCTGCATCCAAAAGCTTATATACCTGTTCAGCATCGCGGGCAAAGGGCGCAAACGCCATATCAGATAGCACAGGAATATCCGCTGCCATGCGCATGGCTTCAGGCCACAAATCGTTAATGTCTGCCACAAAAGGAATGCCTTGCGCTTGGGCTGCCTTTGCGCAGGCCAGCGCACAGTCGTTGGGTGGTATTTCTGCATAAATCAGGCTATAACGACCTACATGCTCTGCGAAGTAGTCTGTGAGGTTCTGCGCAAGCTTCTTATGGCTTGCAATACGGCGTAAATCGAGGTTCTTCTTATAGCCGGGTTCTCTTACAAACACGATGGTATAGGGCGAACCTTGGTACTGCACGGCAGAGGTGTCTCGCTGTGCCTTTTCCCAGTGTTGGAAACTGCTTGTAATGAGGTCGACTTCGAAGCCGGCTAAAACCAGCATTTCAGCAATCTTGCGAAAGCGAGTATAGCCGCGCACTTCGCCAGGTAACTTAACGCCCTGAGTCCACACGGCAATGCGATGCACCTTGCGTTCCTGTTGTGTTCCAGACATAGCTACGACTACACCATCCAGTGCAAAATGGTCTTGCCAAAACGGCGGGCACGGTCGTCTGCTAAAGCCGTGGCAATATCGGCCGTGCTGCGTATATCAAAGACCCCTCCGATAATCCGTGAAAGGTGTGCTACCACTTCTGGGTGAGCATTGAACAAGTCGAGCGTTGTCTGAAAATCGGTAACGCCACTACGGCTTGACCCCAACAGGCGAAGCCCTTTTTCTAGGACCATGCGCGTATTAATTGGAACAGGGTTTTCAGAAACACCCATAAGGGCAATGGTGCCTTCAGGGCGAATGTGGTCGATAACTTGCTCGATTGCATCGATGGAACCCGCACCACCCGCACATTCAAAAGCGTGGTCAACTTCGAGGTCGGCAGGTATTTCAGTAATGAGGTGTGTAGCAGTGGCAAAAGTGAAATCTGCCAGTTTTTCTTCGCTTTTACCAAACACATAGACCGCCGCTTCAGGGAAACGCGTGCGTAGAAGCAAAGTGGTAATGAAGCCCACGTTGCCGTCACCCCATACACCAAATGAAGCGCGACCTGCATGGGCCGTTGCATCGAAGCGGTTGAGAGCATGCATGACCACGGTCACCAACTCGGTAAATGCCGACACGTCCAAGTTAATACCCTCGGGCAAGGCAAGGGCTCGGCTGGCAGTAGTCACTACCAGTTCCTGCATGAATCCGTCCGCGGTGCTAGAACGAAATTTCGAAGAACGCAAGTAGTTTTCCGCGATAATGGGGTCTTCTTCAACGGGCAGGTTGGGCACCAAAACCACGCGCTGCCCCGCCTTAAACGTACCCGAACCGTCAAAAACCACCGTACCGTGTGCTTCATGAATCATGGCCATGGGCAGCTTTTCAGCGAGCACTTTCGGATCGCGCATGCCTTGGTAATAACGCTGGTCTGCATGGCAAATGGAAAGATGAGTCGGGCGCACCACAAGGGCGTCGGGTGCGACGTGCAGGTCTTCAATTGCCAGGTCTATGCGTCTTGGCGCGACCAGTTGGTATACCGTATTAAGCACGGTGTTCCCCCATTACTCAAACTGCCCCAGCAGCGCATGTGCAATGCGCAGGTCAACGGGATAAGTAATCTTAATATTAAACGCTTCGCCTTCAACCAGTGTCACGGGCTTGCCACGCAAGACAAAGGCTTTGCAGGCATCGGTCAGTTGGTCTTCTTCTTCTGCAGAAAGCTGGGCATATACGTCCTTTAGGGCATGAAGCTTGAAGCTCTGCGGCGTTTGCCCTTGATACATGTGCGAACGCAGAGGAATGGAAGAAATAAGCTGCGCATCTTCGCTAACCACAATGGTGTCACTCGCTGGCATAACCGTGTCGCAGGCTTCGTACTCTTCGAGGGCCGCCAGGTTGTCCTGAATGATGCGATACGTAACAAAGGGACGCACGGAATCATGGGTAAGCAACACAGTGTTTTCGTCGGTTTCGTAGTTTTCTTCAATCCAGGCAATAGCATTTTGCACAGTGCCACTACGCGTTGCCCCGCCCGAAATGACCACGACCTTTTCGGCCGCGCCCAAATGACTTGCAACAAGGTCTTTGGCGGCTTCCACCCATTCAGCAGGACACAACAAAAGCACCCGCTCGAATTCGCTCATAATGGTGAACTTTTCAAGCGTATGAATGAGAACGGGCTTTTCAGCAAGCATCTGAAACTGCTTGGGTTTGTCGGTCGCGCCCATGCGTGTACCCTGACCGCCTGCTAATATCGCTGCAAAGTTCATATGCGCCCTTTCGTTCTATTTCCAGGCATTGTAGTCTATTTCATAAAGACGCATGTCGTCTTCACTTAGAACCAGTTTAAAGCCCTTAGTTTCTTCAGTAATGCCTTCGATGCCAACCCAGTTTTCTTCCTTGTAACGATGCGGATTATACGTTGGATGCTTACTCGACAAATCGTCCAGATACATAACATAGTGTACATCCCACTTTTCCACCACGTCTTGAACTTCTTTGGAAGTAGCCACGTCGCGCAAATTCAAGCGGATTATCTTATTTTCCTTGATGCTACCAGCGCCATTATTTGCTGCCCGTCTGAAATAGATATTTATTCCATCGGCACCATAGGCCCAGCCGCTCCCATCGCGAGGCACATTAATTACCACTTCCCCTTCGGGAATAGTGTCGATTACTTTTTGAACGAAAGCGCTCTCTTCGCTCGTATAGAACTCGTTCCAAGAATATCGATATTCAATTTCCTTATGCACCCTTACCAAGCCAGAAAAATAAAGATCTTTGTCGTAAGACGTATTAATCTCAAGGCGAAGTGGAATAGCACTTGACACTACAAATAGCAGTGCACATACCACCGCTGAAACGCGTAGTGCCTTTTCTTGAGAAAAAGTGCCTCCTTTGACCTTTTGCACCAGGGTGCTACCTATTTCAACGAGACGGCAGCAACCCATAGCAGCCAAAGGGATTGCAAACATCGCCGTCATAGCTCCTGTACGGTTTGGATCGGTATACCAAAATCCTGTAAACAGCTGTTTAAGGGCGACATCAATTGACATGTCCATAACATACATGGCCAAGGCAGCCGCATAAGCAACGGTCAACCAAAGATACTGTTTGTTCTTAATAGTCTGTATTACACCTAGAAGGACCACGATACTGATAAATGGCTGTAAGCCTTGACGGCTTGAAAACATAAATGCAAGACCACTGACAAGTGCCGCAGGGACAGAAAGAAGAGCACCCCAGTCAACCCCCAAAATGCCCTGCAAGAATGGTAGCTGAAGAGCTATCCCCCACAACACGCATGCCGCCACGAAAAGCCCCAGGGCACCCAGGACGCGTGCTTTCGTAACAATAGGTCCCGCGCCATCTCGCATAAAAAAGAATCGCGACATGCCATAAAGCACCGCCCATATGCCCAAGGTAAACAAGCCGTTGGTATGGTCAAAAACCATACCCAGCATGCAAGCAAGAAGCAGAACAAAATAGACGGCGCGATCTGAGCCATTCGAAGCATCAATGATTTCCTGAAGCACAACCATGGCAACAGGGATAAACATGAACGAAATCATGTTGGGGAAAAGCTGTCCAAACACGACAAATCCCCAAGGAAAACCACATAGCCCCGCCGTAAACAGCGAGCCCGCTAGCGCAATTATCTTGCTCTGAGCAAAGAAACGTTTAAAGAAAAGCAGCATAATAAGCGGGAACACAACAGCAATAAACGCGACAACCATTGCGCTCATAGCAAGGGATACATTGTTGGCAAAAAAAGACGCGATAATGGCAACGAGCACATGCCATGCAGCTGGATAAAAACCTCCTTCAACTCCCAAATTAAGATACGGACCAGCAGCAAGCGACGAATAAAAACCAGTGTCCACGAAGCCTCGTACATAAGAAATATGTACGGCAGTATCGTCGTTGCGTGCGAATGAATTTGGTCCGTCGAGAGCCCACACAAATACAAAACCGACAATAATGGTTGCAACTACTACGTAAAGACCAGCGAGCTTAGCCACTTCTCTAAAGCTACCTATATCAAGCCTTTGGCGACCAACATCGCCTGCTTTTAAGCGCGTAAATAACAAACCAATAAGATACAGTGCGGCCCCAAATACAACAGACAGCACAAAAAGAGTACCGCCCGAACAACTTACCTGGGCTTTTTCAAGCCCTATGCCCAACATAGTTGTAATAAGCGTTGAAAACACTGGAGCAATAATAAAGGCAGAAACTCGCGAAATTTGGAAGGCCCGAACAAACAAATAACCAGGCAGATATACAAGTATGAGAGATGCAATTATTGCGAGAAGCAGTGTGGTCCACATATTTATTCCGTTATACTGACAACTGACATTTCATATTGTAATAATAGTTCGACACTGCACTGCTCACAAGGAGCCCGCATGCCTGAAATCACCATAAGCGTTATTGTGCCCGTCTATAACTGCGAAGAGTACCTGCCCGACTGCTTAGCAAGTATCGAATGTCAGACGCTTGCCAACATTGAAGTACTTTGCATAGACGATGCTTCAAGCGACAAGAGTGCCTTCATAATAGAATCCTTTATGCAGGATAATCCGCATTTTAAGCTGTTCGGTTTTAACGAAAAACAGGGGGCAGCGGCAGCGCGCAACTACGCCATCAAGCAGGCCCAAGGTGAGTTTTTGGCTTTCATGGACAGCGACGACTGGTATCCCGAAGCCACAACACTTGAAAAGCTTTATCGAGCGGCTACAGAACATAAGGTAAGCATCGCGGGCGGTTCTTTTAGCGAATATCGAACAAGTACGGGTGAACTTGTTACCGACTTTAGCCACGATGAATACTTGGCTAAATATTTCACCTTCGAAAAAGAAGGACTTATTAACTACCGCGACTGGCAGGGCGACTACGGCTATACACGTTTTATTTTCAAAAAGGACCTGATTACTAGCAACGAAATTACCTTTCCGCTCATTGCGCGCCAAGAAGACCCTGTATTCTTTGTACACGCCATGCTCGCGGCGGGTACGTTCTATGCCATTCTCGACGTGGTCTATTGCTGCCGCACCGAACACAAAAGTCCCTATATGAGCCAAACCGCCGCACGCGAAGGTCTTGCTGCCGTATGCGGTCTCATAGAACTAGCGGCCAAGGAAAAGCTTCCTATACTGCTCAAGCATCAGCTGGAACTGGTTGATTGGTTCGCCTTCGATGCGCACATTTGGCGCGAACACCGCAGTTGGAAGGAACTCGGTGAAATTGTGGGGCGCCAGGCCCGCGACTCTATTGCACTACGCCTTGAACGACTGACAGAACAACCCAAAGGGGAATAATATGCCTGCAATTTCAGTCATTATCCCAATATACAATTCAGACGAGTATATCGCTGGTTGCATCGAATCCCTCAAGCGCCAAAGCTTCAGCGATTTTGAAGCCATTTGTGTTGATGACGCTTCCACGACCAATGCACTTTCCATCGCACGCGAAGCAGCAGCAGGCGATGAACGCTTTGTTTTTATCGAGCAAGAGCAAAACTGTGGCCCCTCTGTTACGCGCAATACAGGCATGGACCATGCGAGTGGGACATATATTGCATTCCTCGACTCCGACGACCAGTATGTAGAAAATGCATTCGAGCTTCTTATTACTTTGGCACAAAAAAACGACCTCGATCTTATTGATTTTTGCGCCACACCGGTCTACGAAAGCGAAGACATCAAAAAGATTTGGCACGAACAAATAGACCAGCATACCCCCCTTGAAGGTGTCGTGAGCGGCACCGAGCTATTTACCCACTACCAAAGATATCGTGAATACCATTGCGCCTTATATCTGCATTTTTTCAAGCGCAGCCTACTCACGGATGGTCCGCTCCGTTTAATCGAAGGCATTATTCATGAGGACGAGGTCTTTTCTCCCTTCCTCCATATACGTGCGCAACGGGCTATGCTTATCCAGGACCAACTCTACCAGCGTTCCATTCACGCAAATTCGCTGGTTACGGCCCCGCGCGGCATCTATAATGTGTCGTGCCTGGTCACGGTCCTCAAAGAACTGGAAAGCTGGCTTCGCGTTAATGCCAAAAACTACGATGCAAGCTTTGTAGATGCTTTTGCTCTGCGCATTTGGGAACTGCGCAAGATTCTTGCCGAAGACATTTTGCGCTGCACACCCGAAGAACTCATTGAATTCCAAGAAACATTAGACGCCGACGATTTGGCCTACTTCAATGTGAACGGCATCCAGCTTGCATCTAATTTGCAAATTCTTGCCAACAGGAAATCGTGGAAGATTGCCCAGGCCATTTCTCACATAGCTCACCGCGCCCGGGGAATTGCCATAAAAGATTCTTACTTCTAAAAAATTGGGCAGGTCTTACGCCCGCCCAATTATCATTGCCAAAAAATGCGTATGGTCGCTATGCACCCTTATTCCAGGGGTGGCAGCGGGAATACTGTCGTGGTGTCGCCACCTTCCTTAAAGACCTTAATAATAGCTTCCCAAGTTTCTGGGTCTTCATAGCAGAACCAGTCGTTAAGTTCTTCGCGTTGTGCGCCATCGTAAGGACCATTGCCCTCAAGGAAGCTGATCTTATCTGCATGAGCACAGAAGTCGGCGATTTGTAGTGCCAGTTCTTCCTTCGGCCAATTGGTATCGGCGTGCTTTAACAGGATATCCAGGTCTGAAGCCGCCAGCTCAGGGTCTTTCGCGTCCTTGGTAATAACATTTTCAATAATATGTCTGGAGCTATACTGCCTTACTGGGTCGCCCCAATAAAATGCCTTGCGCACGCGCGAAAGCACCAAGGCCTGGTTGCCATTAAGGTGCTGATCGCCTGCAGTAAGGTCGATATAGTCGCCCGTCATAATATCCTTAAAGCCAATATTGGCAGGAACATTTATGTCTACCCCGCCAATTTCATTAAAGAAGTTCACGTACTCTGCCATGCCGAGATCGATGTAATACTTTGGCTTAATGCCTGTAAAACGTTCGATGGTATCCATGTAACCCTCGGCACCATACCACTTGTATTCTTTGTTAATCTTCCAGGTTTCCCCGTTTTCGGTTATGGGAGTATCACGCGGAATAGTAAGCAGCGAAATCTGATAAGTTGTCGGGTCTATGCGCGCAAGCATGGTCGTATCAGCGCGACCCGGATCATCTTCGTCTTTTGCCTCGATGGTGTCGTTTCGCGAATCATTGCCAATAATGAGCACATAATACGGTTCTGTAGGGAGGCCAACCTTTGCCTTTGTATCTTCAACCTGCGGGGCTGAAGAAGCGGGAGCGGCCGAAGAAGTCGACCCGGCATCAGTCGCTGCCCCAGAGCAGGCTACAAGCATGGTCGCAACAACAAGGCTCGTTAATAAACCAACGATAATACGCTTTTTCATGAACTTCACCAGCTTTCTACGTTAACAACTATGTTTATTACACGCTCATTATTCTTCGGGAATAATGGCATAAGAAGCTGCATCGATTTGACTTGGATCTTGACCAGCCTTCACGGCTTCAATTATAAGCTTCCAGCCTTCAGGATTGTCATAGCAAAACCAATTATCCTCCAGGTCGGCACGGTAACCACCTTCCGATGGCCCGGTGGCTGAATAGATGGTTATGTCATCCATATTAGTACCGAAACTCGAAAGTATAGACATAATATCGATAGTGCCCATGTCGGTTGTCATATGCGAGGCAACCTCGAGCGCAGCCTGTGGTATTTCTGACACGGGCCGAGACAGTACGTTTTTTATAACAGCGACAACAATTTGACGATTCATATTCTGGCGCGAAACGTCGCCATCGGTATAAGTTTTACGGCTACGAGCAAGAGCCTGCGCCTGCTGTCCGTTAATGTGTTGCATGCCTGGTTCAAGCTCAACCCATTCACCTGTGAGTACGTCTTTAACTGATATTTCGGTAGGAACTTCAACATCTATGCCACCCAGGTCGTCGATTAGTTCTTCGAACTCGGAAATACGGATTTCTATATAGTGCGAGATAGGAAGCCCCGTAAATTCAGACACCGCCTTTATCGCACCCGCGGCGCCACCATCTCGATAGGCAGTGTTGATACGATCGACGGTACCATCCTCGAAAGTAAAAGGTGTATCGCGAGGAATGGTAAGCAGCGTCAACTGTTTCTTACTTTGATCAACCCGTATCAACATGGTGACATCTGAACGTTCGGAACTATCTGAAACTTCGCGTTTGTCAGAGCCGAGCAACAGAATATAAAAAGGATCACTGCCGCGCCTACTGGATAGCTGTGAAAAAACTTCTTGCCTTTCATCTTTTGCAATTGCAAGCGTGCTGTCGAGTTTCCAAATATAGACCCCTGCGCCCACCGCAAACAGCACCACAAACGCAAGTAAGGCAATACCGACTTTCGCCCCGGTACTCAGCTTCTTCTTTTTAGGCGCAGGTGTAGCCACTTTGTTCTGCCAGGCAGAGCGTTCAAAGTTCTTGTATTCTTCGTACGACGAAATAGAAGGAGTATATCCTGCATTGCCCGCAGTAATCTGCTGGTTATAATCAGTGCCGTTTTTTGCGTGCTTCGCCATACAATTAGTTTCTGTTCGGACAAGGTTTTGTCGCCTTATTATATCGCGGCAGAACATTTTGAAACCCTTTGTGGATAAGCCTTGGCAAGTTCTGCATACTTCAAACAAAACAAAAAGATTTATAATCTAAGTAATATATTGCACATGCAGTCAACCCCTGCTTGGCCTTTAGGAAACTGTGTTAGAAGACTCGTATACGAATTTATATAAGTTACTTGGAACGTTTAATGTGTGCTGCGAACATGCACAGGCGGACTATTTTGCCATAAATGACACGCTGGTTGGCGCGGTCGAATACGGCGACATAATCCCTTGTGCATATGAGCCCGGCGGTAATGTAGCTGCCGCGGCAGCCAAAGAACAGGTTTCAAGCAAAAATGCACTTGACCTGGGCATGCTACGCGCAGAATACCTAAAGCTAACTCCAGCACATTTGCAGGAGCATGGTCTTCGCATAAGCACAGCCAACCCCCTTTGCCCTCGGGTATGCCAAGACAACACATCGAAGGATGGCGCATTTCTTCAGCTACACATTTTCGACTACGTAACCAGCGACTATGACCTTGCTCACTTCTTGGCGCAACGCGTTATGAATTGGAAAAAACTCCTGAATACCCCTTTACGCGGGCTTGCTGCTAAGCGCATGTGGAATCTGGCAGGATACTACAAGCCAAAACAAAACAATCAGAGCAGTCCAGAAAGCCAAAGCGAGCCCAGGGCTAACGGCAACGCAGCGTGCGACCAGGTTACCTTGTTGGGCGAACGCTACAGGAAATACGTCCCTGTGGACCACGTACGTACCACGCAAACGCTCCCCTTTGGCCCAACAAGTATAAAAGCCCCCATCAATACCAGTTTCTGGATTGAACAGGATGTCGAAACGGAACGTATGCGCACACGCCTTATTCAGGCCGACTGTCTGCGAATTACCAAAGAAATCGACCGTATTTGTCGCAAAAACAATATTGGCTACTTCATTTGTTCGGGTACCCTGCTGGGGGCACTGCGTAACGGGAGCTTCATCCCCTGGGACGACGACATAGACATTGGTATGTTGCGCGCCGACTACGACAAATTTATTGAATGTGCAAAAACAGACCTGGGCAGCGACTTCTTCCTGCAGGTTCCTTCAACCGACCCGCAAACGCCCTACCTGTATGGCAAACTGCGCCTAAATAACACGGAATATGTTACTTCGTACACCGAATTGCGCGACTCGCACAAGGGCATTTCCGTTGACATCTTCCCCTTTGATTTAGCACCTGCCGCATCTCCTGAATTTGCCGAATTCAAACGTGAGGCAGACAAACTAGCAAAGAACTATCGCACCATTGTGCGTCGCAAGGCGGTGAATTATAAAAAGAAAACAGAGCAACTGCGC
The DNA here is from genome assembly GCA_905234635.1 of uncultured Eggerthellaceae bacterium. Lineage (GTDB taxonomy): Bacteria > Actinomycetota > Coriobacteriia > Coriobacteriales > Eggerthellaceae > CACXMZ01. The sequence continues at coordinate 23,119 of CAJOJB010000002.1, forward strand.
CCCATGGAACGCGTGGGTCGCTTTGTCATGAATGCGTGGCGCAAGAAGTACGCCAATACGTCTTTGGAAGAAGCACGCAAGCTCTACGAAGACCACGTAGGTCAATACAACAATGGCCTTGCCGCCTTTAATGGTATACAGCCCCCAGCTGGATGCGATTACGCCGTAAGTTACGTCATTATCTTTACTGACACACCTTTGGCGGACCTGCTGCCCTTACAGGAAGTAGAATTCGAGGGCATGAAAGTGTATGCACCCCACAACCTAAACACCATACCTACCGTGCTATTTGGCGACTACAGCCAGGAGTCACCTAAGCACCTGCAACATGCCCACCACATCTTAAAGTGGAAGACCTCTAGCAGGTAATAGCGCAAAAGCGGACTCCTTTACGCAAATACACGAGATCAATCCCCTGTCGTGCTTTAAATGGGAAAGAATCCTCCGCCCCCAATTTCCCATTTTCGGAAAAAGCAGACGGAGGATGTTACCCAGATTTACATGCTGGCTTTTTCAAGTTTAGTCTCGGTAGCCGCAGGGACTGCACTCTTGCCACCAAAGATGTAGCCCATGCTGATTTGTGCCTTGTTGGCCTTTACGAATGCTTCGGCTTGAGCGTCGTTATTTTTATCTGCAAGCAACATGACTGACTTGTTCTTGCCACAAAGGGCAGCGCCAGCTAGGGCGTCTTTCCAACCGATATTGTTGTCATCAGCACGAGCGACACCTAACTTGTTGGCAGAAAGCTTTACGGATGGCTGGAACTTAATGGAGGCATATTGGTAAAGACCAGTGCCGCCACCAGTGCCATTTTTGAGTTGACCTGTGGCCCATTCAGCAACAACACGGGCCGTCTTGTACTGGTTAGATCCTGCCAGGCGGGTGATGCTTCCTGCAGCAATGCCAGCGCTCTTGAGTTGGCCCTCAATGGATGCGGGCAGGGGTACTGGGCCACCTACAATGATAGCCTTCTTGAACTTGCCGCTCTTAATGTAGTTAACGGTTGCGCTAGAGAGCTTCTTGTTGGTTTCGGCATAGAGGATGGGGCTCTTGGAGGCATAGGCATACGAGCTTATGGCCAAGGCATCCTTGAAGTTGTTCTGCGTTGCAATGATGACCGTGTCAGAGCGACCCTTTACCTGCTTAGCAGCAGCAACAGCACGCTCAGAAGCAGTTTTAGCGTTGATTCGTTTAACCGTTATGCCCATGGCTTTGATTTGAGTATCTACCTTGGTGGCCACTTCATTGGTGGAACCGATGATATAGACCGTCTTTACACCCATGCGCTTCAGTTCGCTTTTGGTCTTATCTGCCAAGCCACCCTTGCTTGTGGTAAGCATGGGGGCTGCAAAGCCACCAGCGAGTGCGGCCCCAGCCAAAGCGTCCTTATAACCTGCATCTACTCCCTTAGCGGCAAGGGCATTGGTAGTAACAATAGCCACGTTTGCTTTGCCGTATTCCTTGGTAATTTGCTCCATGGTGTCAAAGGCCGTCGAGCCTGCTAGGCGCTTCCAGGTAACCTTTTTGGTGATCTTGAAGGTCTTAGACACACTTCCTTTGTAGTTATCCTTACCCGTGATGGTAACGGTGGCCGTACCCATATTCACGTTGTTCTTGTAGGACAGCGTATAGTCGGTGCCATTCTTCAGGGTCACATTCGTGCCGTTCACTTTTAGCTTCACGGTAGGAGTCTGCGAAATGGCCTTGCCCGTATAGGTCTTATCCGCGACACCAGTAACCGTGGCCTTAGAAATATCCACGGGCTTCACGGTAACCACGCCGCCACCGGTATCCATGTCGAAGGGCCCAAAGCTTACCGATTTGAAATCATAGCCGTAAGCAACAGTGGACCACTTATCAAAGGTTTTTTCACCCCCGCCAACAATCAGGTCGAATGTTGGATTCCATGCATTCTTGCCTATAGTTTCGGGGTTTTTGAAAGCCCAACCATTAATGGCATGAATCGTCACGCTGTAACGATAAGAGGTGTTCACCTTGGGCTTTTTGGGTTTGTAAGACGAAATGTCGTCGGTGTATTGAGCGGTATTTGTCCAATATTCCGCAGCAATTTCCAACTTGTCAGTAAATAAAACGCCGTCCTCATCATATTCACCCGGGTGAATTTCGGCGGTAAAGGGTACAACATTCACTGGGTCGAGTTTAGTCCAAACATTACCCATATCGACCGTAGTGATGAGCTTGTAATCGAGCGGCTCCGAGGTGGCAACTTCTGAATAGACCTCGTCGGGAGATTGTCCTTTAAGTCCCACTACTTCAAAAGTATACGTTGCACCCCCTCCATTACTCATAATATTAGAGAAGAACTGCGCAACTTCGGGACTATCGTATATCGTTCCTGCAACATCGGGATTCTGGCTCGCATTTACTGTCATGGTTCCATACCAGGCACCGTTTCGCTTAAGCGTGACATGGTATTGTTCAGCTCCTTCGGAACCCTTCCATGTTGCATAGGATGTTCCGTCGGGATTGGCCTTCCATGCAAGGTCGGTGGGTGCCGGGAGCGGAGGCAGAAGTGGTGCCGGAAGTTGTGACATAGGTGGAATTGAGATTTTTAATGGTGGGAGATTGATTGTTGCCGTTGTAAGTGTAAGAACCTGTGACAGTTGGAATGGTGAGTTTCAAAGCGGAGATAGACCAAGGCAACTGTTTAGTAGCGGTGGAAGAGTCAGACCAAGTGGTGTTGGTGGAATTGTTAAGCGAACAGGTGATAGTGTAAGAACCGGCATTGGTGGCGGAAGTCGAGCCGGAAATGGAAACATAAGTCGAATCAAGATTATAGATGTTGGGAGCTTGATTGTTGCCATTGTAAGTGTAAGACCCTGTGATGTAAGGAATGGCGACTTTCAAAGGCGACATAGACCAAGGAACATTGCGGCTGGAGGAAGAAGTACCGTCGCTCCACTTGGAATTGGCGGGGTCTTTGAGAGTGAAAGTGGCGGTGTGAGTTCCTGCATTGGTAGAAGAAGTCGTGCCGCTGATGGCAAGCCAAGTAGAATTGAAATTGTTCCAAGTAGGTTGCTGATTATTGCCGTTAAAGGTAAGAGAGCCGCTTTGAGAAGGAAGTAAAACAAGAGCTTTGGTAATTTGCCAAGAAAAAGTCAGTTCGTCAAGAGAATCACCGCTCCAGCAAGTATTTGTGGTATCACGAAGAGCGAAAGTTGTAGAATAAGTGCCAACATTGGTGGAGGAAGAAGTTCCGGATTGGACAATAAAGGTCGAGTTGAAATTTTGCCAGTTCGGAGAAATGTTGTAACCAGTGGCAGTAATAGAAAGGCTGGGCGCGGAGATTTTCGGCAAAATGCGTTTAGTGATAGACCAAGAAGCAGTGAAGTCGTCTGTGGTTTTATCTTTCCAAGCAGTATTGAATTTATCTTTAAGCGTGATGGTAGTGGAATAAGAATTAACAACAATGCCGGACAAGTCGCCGGACTTAGCCATAAATCTATCAATGAAGTCAGTAAAAATCGGCGCAATGTCAGTGCTGGTGTAGGTGTAGGAAGGAGTGACAGTGGGCTTTGCAAGGAATAAAGTTTGAATAGCCC
>CAJOJB010000003.1:0-45848 GCA_905234635.1 uncultured Eggerthellaceae bacterium
TGCGCCTCCAGAAAGGAATATTGCATACTCAACCGTACGTGTTCGACTGAATGTGCGAAAAATCTTTATGTGTTCGGTTCAACCTGCAATTCAAGGTGCAAGGGCGGGCTTTGGAGATTATTCTCCATCCAATAAAAATGCTTGACTTCCCTGTTCGGCATTCATACAATTTGGAAGTTACTCTTAAAAGATAGGTAAAGGAGAAACACCTATGAAGCGTACATTCCAACCTAACACGCGCCATCGCGCCAAAGTGCATGGTTTCCGTGCGCGTATGTCCACCAAGGGCGGCCGTGCTGTCCTGGCGGCGCGTCGTGCAAAGGGCCGCAAGCGCCTTACCGTGTAGATTGGCAGGTTTGTGTTGGAAACTATAAAGTCCAGCACAGAAATCTCGCGCATATTTGCCACGGGTAAACGCTTGAATGGTCAGGCTATTACTCTGCTGGTACAAGCTCACGAAAGTACGCACGACCCCCGTGGTCGTGTTGCTTTTGTAGCAGGCAAAAAAGTTGGCAATGCGGTTTGGCGGAGCAGAGCAAAACGCCGCATGCGTGAAATTGCCCGGAGTTTGGGCGGGCCGTGGGACGGTTTCGATGTGATATTTGTTGCAAAGCGTGCCACGACGGAGCAGATGTATAGTAAAGTTCGTGAACAGACCGAAAAACTTTTGCAGGGGTACTTAAGGGATAGTAACTTATAGTATGCAGCAACTATTTGAAATAGTTAAGAAAATACCAGCTCAGGTAGCTATTTTCTTTATTCGTTGCTATCAGGTGGTTCTTTCCCCCCACTTTCCTTCAAGCTGTCGCTTCGAACCAACGTGTTCGCAGTACGGCGTGGAAGCCTTTAGTAAGTACGGTTTCTTCAAAGGTTTTTCGTTAACGGCAAAGCGTATTCTGCGCTGCAGACCAGGTGGGCCACACGGCTACGATCCTGTTCCTTAAGCAAGGCAGAATGGTTATATTATAGTTAGTTGAGGATAATGAACTATGTGGGATGCATTTAAAGAATTTATCTTCTGGGGTATTCAGGCCGTGTACGGTTTCGTAGGCGACTGGGGTATGGCAATTATCCTGGTAACCATATTGTTCCGTATCGCGCTTATTCCGCTTATGAGTAGCCAGATCAAATCGTCTTACCAGATGCAGAAAATCCAGCCCAAGCTTCAGGAAGTCCAGCAAAGGTTTGCAGACGACCCCATGCGCCAGCAGGAAGAAATGCAGAAGCTTTACGCGGAAGCCAAGTTTAACCCCGTTGCGGGCTGCTTGCCGCTGTTTTTACAGATGCCTATCTTTATGGCGCTCTTCCAGGTGCTCCGCGAAATGCCTACTTATATTGAAAAGTATAAGCTTACCCAGAGTAACTACGAATTTTATAACCTTATTCCCAACCTTACTTACTCCCCCGCTGAAGCGCTGGCAATAAGTGTTCCGACTTTTGTCCCTTATCTTATTCTGCTTGTGGTGTTTGCCGGGGCTACCTTTTTGCCCATGGTGCTGCAGCAGTTGAATGCGCCGAACTCCCAGCAGCGCAGGCAAACTCTTATGATTTCGGCTTTTATGTCGGTCTTTATGCTGTTTATTGGCTGGTCTTCACCCGGTGGCGTGCTCCTGTTCTGGGGCGTTTCATCGCTTATTGGTGTGGCCCAGCAGCAGATTACTACGCGTCTTCTTAAGAATGCCGACGAAAAGAAGGCCGAAGAAATGATTGATATCGAACCTGTTAAGGTTGACGTAACGCGTAAGACCAAGAAGAAGCGTCCAACGAAGTCTCGTTAATTGGTAAGCTGCAGTCCCGCTTGGGGCTGTTGGTATATAACGCAAAATGCGATACGAAGGAGTCTGCCATGACTGAAGAAACCTATTCTGAAGAAATGCCCGAAACCGAAGAAGTTGTCGAAGAGGCTGATGAAGTGTCCCACGAAGTTGCTGAGTCCGAAGATATCGACGACGATTTTGATGAGCTTGACGAAGGCGATGACGACGACGTTGACCCTGAAGACACCGACGACTATGACGCTGAAACGGATGACGATGGTGATAGTAGCAACGATACGGGCGACGAAAACGAGTCTTCCGTAACCGACGAAGAACTCGATCAGATCGCCGACACCGCTATCGCTGCACTCGAAGACATTCTGAAATATTTTGACATTGGCGAAGTAACCATCGACGAATACGAAGGCGACGAAGGCGAACTTATTCTTGATATTACCGGCGACGACCTGGCCGTGCTTATTGGCCGCCATGGGAAAACCCTTGATGCTCTCCAATTCATTATTTCGTCCATTACGGCACGTGCCATGGGCTTCCGCTACCCCGTGGTTGTTGACGTAGAAGGCTACAAAGGCCGCCAGCGCCAGAAGCTCGAAAACCTGGCCTTTTCAACGGCCAAGCGTGCGCTTTCTCAAAATCGGAGCGTGAAGATGCGCCCCATGACCCCGTATGAGCGCCGCATTGTACACATTGCTCTTCGTGAATTTGAGGGCGTTTCCACCGCTTCGGAAGGCGAAGGTGGCGGCCGTCACGTGGTGGTTGTTCCTGACTAATCGCCGTTATGACGCCTGCCGCTCGAAGAGCAGCCTCGGCGAGCCGGCACCTAAAAATGTTTCACGTGAAACACCGCGTCGGCGGTGTTTCTTTTTCTAGGGGCTTCTCATGGACAACCAATGCGGATTTCCTTGTTGTTGTTCTAAGATAAATAAATTTACCTTCTATCGATTCATGGACAACCAATGCAGATTTCCTTGTTGTTGTTCTTCGGCGGTCTTTCGTTTTGTAAGGCCTTCCAAGGGGGTATACTAGTGGACAACGAAAGGAAGCCCGTGGACGACAAACAGCGTCAGCAGATCCAAGACTACTTGCAGGCGGTCTTGCAAACAAACAACGATATTAACCTTACGACCATTCACGATTTCAACGATGGCCTTGTTCTCCATATAGAAGACTCGCTTGCTGGGCTTGAAGAAGTTAACAGCGCCCCCGATGGGCAGCTGGTCGACCTGGGCACCGGCGGAGGCTTCCCTGGCGCGCCGCTTGCCCTTGCGAGCAGTCGCGATGTTCTCCTGGTTGATTCAACCAAGAAAAAAATCGATGCCATTATGGGCATAGTGAACGAATTGCAAATTCCTCGAGTAAAGGCTTATGCGGGACGAATTGAAGAATTGGCCCAGGAACAGCCTGGGGCTTTTGCGGTTGCCACAGCACGCGCGCTTTCATCCTTGCCGTCCTTGCTTGAACTGGCGGCACCGCTCCTTATTCAGGGAGGTCATCTTGTTGCCTACAAATCCGATAAGGCGGACGAAGAAATAGAGCGTGCGATATTACTTGAACAAAAGCTTGGTATGAAGTTTCTTTCCTGCCGTGACCTGGTGTTAAGCGATGGCATAACGCCCAGAAGCATTATTGTCTTTGAAAAGGTTGCACCGCCAACCGTTAAACTGCCCAGGCGTCCCGGCATGGCGCAGAAGCGCCCCTATGCATAGCATCCTGCTATGGGGGTGAGCCCCTGTTTGCCCGCCATAACCCAGATCGCCGTGGGTATTATTCCGCCCAGCCCGTGCTTTTGCAGAAACAGTAGCTCTTGCGTGTGTAAAACGCTATAAGCATAAGCCTTTATACGCTCGTGCGATGACAGGCGGCATGGCCCCTTAAACATGTTTCACGTGAAACATCTGTGGGCACAAAAAGATTTCCGAAGAATTGTTTCACGTGAAACAAAAACAAAAGCTATACTCAAATACATACAGAAAGGAGCTCGCGTGGGCTTATTCGATGGATTTAAACGTAAAATGGACCAGCAGTCCGAGCCACCGTTTGTGGTAGTCACCAACGGCGTTGAATCGGGTGGCTTTGGAGGGGTCAGCACTGAAGAAAGCAGCACTGAAGAAAGCAGCACCGAAGAAAGCCAAGAGCTTGCATCACAGCAAGAGGGCCGCTCTTTCGACCAGGCAGAAGAGCCCGATTTAGCGGAAGGCAACAATGCTGAACCCGTGCAGAGCGCAGACCTTGTCCCCGAAAGCGCTAGCCCCGCTGCCGACCTCGACGACGAGCCAGAAGGGGAAGACGAAGCCTCGGCGACGCTAGAAATGCCTGTAGCGAAAAATACGCCTATTAAGACCTATGATGAAAAAGCGCCTGTTGAGCACGCAATAGGCGAAACAAAGATTACCGCCATAATTAACCAAAAAGGCGGGGTAGGGAAGTCGACGACGGCTATCAACCTGGGCGCGGCATTAGGCCTGCAAAACAAGGCAGTTTTGGTTGTCGACCTGGACCCCCAGGGCAATACAACCAGCGGCCTCGGGGTTGACAAAGGGCAGATCGAAAAAGATGTCTATGACGTGCTCCTGGGAGACAAAACGGCCGAAGAGGCCATTATTCCCGATGTTTGCACGGGCTTAGATCTGCTACCAGCAACCATTAACCTTGCCGGGGCCGAAGTGGAGCTCGTGAACGAGATGGCGCGAGAAAACCGCCTTAAAAGCGCTTTAGGGGCCCTTCGTGGCAAATACGACTATATTTTTATCGACTGCCCCCCGGCGCTCGGTCTTCTTACCGTTAATGCGCTTGTAGCGTCGGACAAGCTTCTTATCCCTATTCAGTGTGAATTCTATGCTTTGGAAGGTGTGACAAAACTCCTTGATTCAATGAAACGAGTCAAAAACGTGCTAAATCCTTCGTTAGACACGTTTGGAGTGCTCTTAACTATGTATGATGGTCGCACTATGTTGGCCCGCCAGGTGGCAGATGAAGTGCGTAATTTCTTTGGTTCCAAGGTGTTTGAAACCATTATTCCTCGCACCGTGCGTCTTTCTGAAGCACCGAGTTTTGGGCAGCCAATTACTGAATACGATCCAAAAGGGAAGGGTGCACAAGCCTATATGAACCTTGCAAAGGAAGTGATTAATCGTGGCTAAAGCAAACAAACGTAGTGGGCTGGGGCGTGGACTCAGTTCCTTGATGGGTGAAAGTCTGGAAGAAATATCCTCAAGCGATAGTGACTTAAAAGCTACAAATGAAGAAGCAAAAAAAGCCGTCTCACCTAGGGAAACGGTAGAAAATGTATCCAACGATGCGGCAACTGAAAACTCCGACAGGGTTCCAGCAGCAGGCGCAAGCGTAGATATGGGCACAGGGGCTAGCAGCGCAAGCACGACAGAAGAAGCTACTCCAGAAAAGCCCCCGGTATATGTTGAACAAGACGATCACGTAGAAATACGTGGCGTCGTAGAACGTGCGGCCAAGGCAGCCGACGAAGTTGCTTTGGCAGACATTGTTCCCAATCCCGACCAGCCTCGTACGCTGTTCAAGCCCGAAGAAATCGAAGAACTTGCGTCATCCATTGAAAAAGAGGGGCTTTTGCAGCCTATTGTAGTGCGACCTGTGGGCGACCGCTATCAAATCGTGGCTGGCGAGCGCCGCTGGCAGGCGTGCCGGTCTTTGGGTCTGCACAACGTGCCTGTGCGCATTATTAACGCCAACGACGACAAAGCTATCGAATTGGCCCTTGTCGAAAACATTCAGCGTTCCGATCTTAACCCCATTGAAGAAGCCTACGGCTACAAGCGCCTTATGGAACGTCGTGGCATGACACAGTCAGAAGTGGCAGCCGCCGTTTCCAAGGGCAGATCGACCATCGCTAATGCTTTGCGTCTGTTGGAACTGCCCGAAGACGCCCAGCAGTTGCTTTTCGAAGAGAAGATAACCGCAGGTCACGCCCGTGCGATACTTTCTATTCCAAGTGAAGATGGTCGTAAAAAGCTGACCGAGCGCTTAAAGAATGAACGTCTGAGCGTACGTGATACCGAAAACCTTGCGCGCCTGCTTTCGGGCGCGGCGACTGCCAAGGGCGACACCCCAAGTCGCGAGCCTTTGCCAGCATCGTTTAAGAAAGTGGCCCAGGGCCTGCGCGAAAAGCTGAAGACCAACGTGCGCGTCAAAAGTAGTCGCGGCAAAAATCGTATCGAGATTGAATTTAAGGACGAAGCAGAACTTAAGCGCCTGTTTAAGCAGCTTGCGGGTGAATAAGGCTCGAAGGGCTAGCGGGCCTCGTAGGTTTCGTGGTGCTTTGATCGCTCCAAGCGCGTTGGGATTACGTGGTCCACTAGGGTCGATTACCCCTGCATGTTTTTGAGCTGCCCGCACGCGCCATAGATGTCGGACCCGCGCGATGTTCGCACGCTTGCTTCGATACCCGCACGCCCCAAACGTTCAGCCCATTGTTGCATATAAGCCTCTGAACAGGGATTATAGGTACTTCCGGGCACTGTGTTCATGGGCAAAAGGTTAATGTGAACCGAAAGCTGCGCGCAATAGTCAATAAGTGCTGCCAGGTCTTCGTCGCCTGAATTAACCCCGTCAATCATTAAGTATTCAAAGCTTATGCGTCGCCCCGCAGCGCGCTGGTAATCCAAAAGCGCCGCTTTCAGCTCGTCAAGCGTTATAGACGCCACCTGCGGCATAAGCTTATCGCGCACGTCTTGCTGAGCTGCGTGAAGCGAAATAGCCAAGGTGAACTGTTCGGGCTCGCTGCCAAAGCGACGTATGCCGTCCAAAATCCCGCAGGTCGAAACAGTAATATGCCGCGCCCCAACATTCGGGCCTTTGGCGTGATTAATAATACGCAGGGCGGCAAGAGTATTGTCGTAGTTTAAAAACGGCTCGCCCTGGCCCATAACCACCACATTACTTTCGCGCTTCTCAAAATCTTTAGCCACACAAAGCAGCTGCCATACAATTTCACCAGGCGTTAGGTTTCGCGTGAAACCTTCTTGTCCTGTTGCACAAAAGGTGCAGCCCATGGCACAGCCCACTTGGCTAGAAACGCATACGGTAAGTCGTTCGTGGCCTGTTTCCTTGTTGGGCGCGCTGGGAATGCCCACGGTTTCTACTAGGCTGCCATCGGCCAATTGCAGGATGTATTTACGCGTCCCATCTGCGGAAACGCGCTTATCAGCCACACGGGGAACCCGCAAGGGAGCGCGCTTCGCAAGCTCCTGGCGCAAGGAAGCGGGCAGGTTGGTCATGTTGTCGTAGCTTGTTGCGCCATGACCATACAGCCATTCAAAAAGCTGATTTGCGCGAAACCTTGGCTGCCCCAATTCGGCAAGCTGTGCTTCAAGCCCTTCGATCGAATAGGTATCGATGCCGTCGGCTAGGTTGTCACCAGCTCTTCCGACCGCACTTGCTTCGCGCCCTTGGGTCGATTTTGTGCCAGCGCCTTCGACTGAATACGTGTTAATTTCCTGCGTCATGTTATCCATGATAGCGCATAGCCTTTTGCTATACTCATTACAATGCAGCCATCGCGCGAAAGGGGCACCATGGCAATCGATCCACGCACCATCAAGCTTGCACTTATCGCAGGCGGCACCAGCGGTGAACGCGAAATCTCTCTTGCCTCCGGCGACGGCGCTGAAGAAGCACTGCGTGAAGCGGGCTTCAGCCCCGTTCGACTCGATCCCGCCAACAAGGAAGATCTGGCCATTCTTGTCCAGCAGCCTTTCGATGTCGCTTTTTTGTGCATGCACGGGCGCGGTGGGGAAGACGGCAGTATCCAAGGCATGCTCGATTTGCTGGGCATTCCTTACACGGGCCCCGGCGTGTGGTCGAGCGCCACGGCCATGGACAAGAACAAGTCGAAGATTTTTTACGAACGGGCCAAGGTACCTACTCCGACTTCGCTGTGTCTCACACAGGGCTATGACCAGGCCAAACTCGATGAGTTTGTAACGCGCGTAGGCTTGCCCGTGGTGGTTAAGCCTGTTTGCGAAGGCAGTGCCCTGGGTGTCGAAATTGTTTCTGAAGCAACTGAACTTACCCCCGCCATCGCGCGCTCCTTCGAACTGGATACCGCTGTGCTTGTTGAACAATACGTGGAAGGCGACGAATTGACCGTGGCCGTTTTGGGCAACGCCGAACCCTTTGCCCTGCCTGTTATTCAAATTGTTCCGCGCAACGACTTCTATGACTTCGACGCAAAATATGCCCCCGGCGGGTCGCAGCATATTTGTCCCGCCCCCTTAAGCGAAAGCGTGACGGCGCGCGCCCAGGAACTGGGTATTGCTGCCCACAAAGCACTCGATTGTCGTTGCATGTCGCGTACCGACATGATTGTCGACAAAGAAGACCAGCTTTGGGTGCTCGAAACCAATACCATCCCGGGCATGACTCAAACGTCGCTTTTGCCTGACGCCGCGCGCGCTGCGGGTATGTCTTTTCCGGAATTATGCGTGAAGCTTATCGAATTCGCACTTGAGGCTTAAAGCTAAAAACAGAGCAGTAGTTTTACCAGGTAAACCACCAAAAATACTACAAGTGCAATAAAAGCCCCGCCAGCTACCATGCAGCCAGGGTTGCGTTTGCGTGCTTGCTCTACCAGCTTGTCGTTCATGCTTAGCCGACCCTTCACAAGCACGTTTCCTTCCTTGGAAATAGCAGCCCTGCGTCCATTGGGTTGCCACGCGCCACCCGAATCTATAACTTGCGCTACGGATGACTGCATCAGGTCCACTTCAGGGCGAATGCCCTCGCCCAGCAGGCGCGCCATGTTTCGCGTGAAAACATCAAAAGAGTCTGCGCATTCTGGCGCATAGGCCATAAGCACCACTTCGCCCCAGTGGCCCATGTGACTTTCTTTGCTTGCCTGTTTCACATACACCGAGGCCAGCAGTAGGCGCACGTTCCAGCCCCTGGCTTGGCAAAGCTGCACGTCATGGGCGGTTTTTGCATCGAGAACACCAATTTCTCCCCCAAAGCGGTTCGCTAAAACCACGGTCGTCTTGCCGCCTTCGTTGCGCACTTCAAAAGCTAATTCGTCGCCCACCAGACTGTCGGCGCTCAGTAAATGGACGCCCTGTTCGCGCTCGGGCGCCTGAAATGTTCCATAGCTTCCAAAATAGGAGCTTACAGCCATAATTTCTCCTCATTCACGGGCTTGGCGTACCCAATGTATCCAGACCATGATAGTCTGAAATGCGCCAAATAGACGCATTAAACAGAAATGAGTATGACTTCGGTTGCAGAACGGGCGTAGGGTAAATACAAGACAGGTTTGCAACGAGCGTAGAAATATAGATTTATGACTTCGAGCCTCGAAACATATATATATGAAACAGCGCCCGCGCGCGTGCATGAACGCTATGCGGCCCTTGCGGCTTATGCCGCTCGGGCTGACTTTGGTGAACTCGATGACGTGGTGGTCATCGACACCGAAACCACGGGGGTGTCGTTTAGCCACGACGAACTCACGCAAATTGCGGCAGCGCATCTGGTTCGCGGGGAAATCAAAGACTGGTTTGTCACCTTCGTAAATCCCGGCAAACCCATTCCAGAAGAAATTGCCCACCTCACGCACATTTCGGATACAGACGTAGCAGATGCCCCAAGCCCCCAGGAAGCCCTGGCGCAGTTGAGCAACTTTGTGGGAACGAGCGACCTGGTCGCCCATAATGCAGCCTTTGACAAGGCATTTTGCACCAAGCACCCTGAAGGAGCAGCTCTGGCGGAAAACATTTGGATCGATTCGCTCGACCTGGGGCGCATTGGCTTGCCGCGCCTGCGTTCGCATCGCCTTATCGACATTGTGCGCGCCTTCGATGCGCCGCTTTCTACCCACCGCGCCGACGCCGACGTAGAAGCGCTTTGCGCGGTCTATCGCATTTTGTTGGCCGCCGTGGCGCACATGCCCGCGCCCTTAGTTGCTACCATTGCCGACCTTACCTCCATCGAAGATTGGCCTACGGCGCGCGTGTTCCAGTACTTCGCCAACTTGGAAAGTACCAACGACGTCCCACCGTTTTCCATGCGCAGCATGCGCCAAAACACCTTGGACCAACTTCAAGGTGAGCCCAGATTCGACGCCGCCGCACTTGCGCAAGATGGCCCCCTCGATTTCCCCAGCTCCGAAGAAATTGAAGCAGCCTTTGCCCCCGATGGCGTGGCCGATGCCATGTATAACAATTTCGAAGCGCGTACGGAACAGGTTGAAATGGCCAAGCTCGTTGCCGCTTCCTTTGAACGGAGCGAAAACCTGGTTGTTGAAGCGGGCACGGGCGTGGGAAAATCGCTCGCGTACCTGGTGCCTGCTGCTCTTACGGCTCAGAAAAACAAGATAGGCGTGGGTGTAGCAACAAAGACAAATGCCCTGCTTGACCAGCTTATTCAGCGCGAATTGCCCCTGCTGCAGGAAGCCATGGGTGAACTGAGCTTTGCCAGCCTTAAGGGCTTTTCGCATTATCCTTGTTTGCGCAACATTGAACGGCTGCTTGAAGGTGGCGTACGCACGGTAAACGTGCAGGGCAAAGACATTTCCCAGGCCCCGAGCCTGGCGGCGCTGTTGTCCTTTGTCGAACAGAGCGACTACGACGACATCGATGCGCTTAAGATAGACTATCGTGCCCTGCCACGCTATCTGGTAACCACCAGCAGTAAGGACTGCCTACGCAGAAAGTGTCCCTTCTTTGGGACAAGTTGTTTTGTCCATGGCGCGCGCAAACACGCCGAAAGCGCCGACATCGTGGTTACCAATCAGTCCCTGTTGTTCTGTGACCTGGCGGCCGAAGGCGGCTTGCTTCCGCCTCTGCGTTACTGGGTTGTGGACGAAGCGCACAACGCTGAAGACGAAGCGCGCCGGGCCTTCAGTATTGGCCTTGACGCGGCTGAAATCCGGTCGCTCGCCAACCGGGTGAGCGCCATTGAGCCCACGCGCAATCTTTTCACGCGCGCGGAACGCCAGCTGGTGGGCAAGGTCGAAGCCACTGAAGCCCAGGCGCGCACCTATATGGGCGACGCCGACTTCGCAGAACAAGCTCAGCTGGGGCATTCTACGGGCGACACGCTCGCGTTTGCCTTGTGCGCTAAAGCCAAGAAAGAAGGCAGTGCATTTGCCCAGGCTGCAGAGGAATTTTGCACCCATATCCACGACCTGCTGTTCTTCGAAGAGCAGGGCAACGGCCGCGCCTATGACCGCGTGGAACTGTGGGTCAACGACGACGTGCGCGGCAGCTATTCCTTTGGCAACCTGGCGTCGCTTGCGCGGGTTATGTGCGACGCTGCTGAACGGCTTATCAAAGAAGGCCAGGAATTGGTGGCTTTCATGGAAGAAGTTCCGGGTGCGGCCCACGCTCAACGCGACATCGCGTCCGCCGTGCTTACCTTAAAAGAAATAATCAATGCCTGCGAACTCATTCTGTTCAACAGTTCTTCCGCGTATGCCTACACGGCCCATCTTGTGCGCAAGGGGCCGGGCAGCGAAGGCTTGGAAGCTCAGCTGCTTTTCGTTGGAGAAACGCTCAACGAAACATTGTTTGCCAATACGCATAGTGTGGTATTCACGTCGGCCACTATCGCAGTGGCACAGTCTTTCGACAACTTTACCGACGCTCTCGGCCTAGGTGCGACCGAATTTTCAAATGTCCGCACCGCCCAGCTGGATTCCAGCTACGACTTTAATACCAATATGACCATCTATGTGGCCAACGACCTACCCGAACCCAATGCCCCGAGTTATCTTTCGGCCCTTGAACAGCTGCTTTGCGGCATTCACCGTGCCCAGCATGGTTCGGTGTTGAGCCTGTTCACTAACCGCCGCGACATGGAAAAGTGCTACGACACCGTGCGCGCCGCCCTGGCCACCGAAGACCTGCGTATCGTTTGCCAAAAGTGGGGCGTTTCCACCAAGGGTCTGCGCGACGAATTTTTGGCCGACGAACAACTTTCGCTCTTTGCGCTCAAAAGTTTCTGGGAAGGCTTCGACGCACCGGGTGCCACCCTTAAAACCGTGGTCATCCCCAAGCTGCCCTTCGCCAAACCCACCGACCCGCTTTCCTGCGAAAGGTCTCTCAACGACCCCCAGGCCTGGGCCCACTTTGTCCTTCCTGCCGCGGTCCTTGAAACCAAGCAGGCGGCCGGGCGCCTTATCCGCAGTTCAACCGATACGGGTTCGCTCGTTCTGGCCGACGTGCGCCTGGTCAGCAAAAACTATGGCAAAACCTTCCTCAATTCGCTGCCAAGCAATAACATACATATAATGTCTTCGGCAGAAATTATCGAAGCACTTACGAAGGACTATGAGTTGCGCCATGGCTAAGCTTCCATTCGGAAAAAATACCATGCACATCAAAAAAAGCACGGAAGGAACGTCGAACGAAATTTCCTTTTCGGTGCTCGATGCGAAGAAAAACAGCGCCGAAGAACCGGCCAACAATTCCCCCCGTACCCTTTCTGAACTGGGCAAAGTGTCGCTCTTTACCATGCCGGGCAAGCAAGAAGGCGAAGCGGCCCCCACCGCTTCGGGCTTTGGAATGGGCCGCGCTCGCAAAATGAATTCACCGCAAATTTCCGTCGGGGGTACTACCCTGGGCGGCAGCCCCGAAGTTATGTTGCGCAAGCAGCGTCGCCGCGCATGGAAGCTGCTTAACATTGCTGCCATTCTGGTAGTGCTCGGTGTTTTGGTTATGTTCGGAGGCAGGGCGCTAAGCAATTTTATGGAACGCCAGCAAACCAATCAGAATGCTCTCGACGAAGCCATTGCTTTGCTCGAGCAAACCGACCAGGCTTTTGTTGCCCTCGATGAAGCTATTGCCGCACCCGCTGAAAGCAACCAAGAAAACTACGATCAGATTCTGGTAGACCTTTCCGCTGCCGCTTCCCGGCTCGACCGCGCAACCAATAGCGCCGAAATGGTTATAGCCGCTCAGGAAAATTCCCAACTGGTTGAAGTAGCTACGTCGGTTAAAGAATCGGCCATGGCTCGCAAGGACCTTATAGAAAAGGGTCGCACCGTTCTGGTTACTGGGTCGGCCGCAAAAGCAGCCACTGAACTGGTCGAACAGTCATGGGCAAAAGCGCTTGAAGCCGACGACTTGGCCCGGCAGGCCGCAGATGTGCTTGAAGAAGATCAGGCCAAAAACCTTGCCCAGTCCACCGAACTTTCCACGAAGGCCATGGAAGGCTTCCAGGAAGCTTTAAGTATTTTGCGCCAGGCCAAGGAAGCGTTCCCGCGCGCCGACTTTACCAATCTTGAAGCCTATCTGACCAAGCGTGCCGCAGCCCAGCAAAATGCCCTGGCCAGCAACGCGGCCATCCAGGAGCAAAATCGCGCAATCGCCGAAGCAAACAGCGCTGCCTATAACGAATCGGAAGAAGAAGCGGCCAAGATCGCGGCCACCTTGCCTGCGAATCCCGCCCAGCCCATCGTTGATAGGTACGAAGAAATTGGTGGAGCCAGCGACCAGGCCTACCAAGATGCCCGCGCGCGCGCCGCTCGTGCCGACGCCGAAGTGCGCAATTACGTGGGCGACAAGTAACCGCAAGTATTCATTTCGCAGGTATTCGCAAGCGCCTGAAAAGCGGGTGCCGTCAATTATTCAAGGATAAGCAGCGGATTTTACCCTTCATCTGGTATTTATGCTTGCCAAATGTCGTATACTGCTACCGATAATATCTAAATTTAGAACAACAAGTAACACGAAAGGCAAAAGCTATGTCTGAAATTATGGAAGACATTTCGTATCTGTCGCAAGAAATTGGTCCACGACCTGCGGGAACAGAAGAAGAACAGCAGGCGGCGCTCTATATTGCAGACCAAATGCAAAAGCGTACGGGTTTCACGGCAAACATTGAAGACTTTAATGCCGCCACGCAACCCGGCTTGGTTGAAGCCATTTGTTTTGGTGTGGCAGCCCTAGCCTCGCTGCTGGCTATCATAATTGGCGCGCTGGCCGTGCCGGCATTTCTTGTTACGCTCGCCTGTGCCATTCTATATGCGTTCGAACTTATCGACCGTCCGCTGCTTTCCCATGCCTTTGAACGTGGGGTAAGCCAGAATGTGGTGGCGCGCTATCAGCCAGGTGCCGCCAACGAACATGCGCGCGGTCGCAAAGTTATTCTTGTTGCTAACTACGACAGCAGCAAGGTTCAGGCAGAGCTTAATGGCAACAAATTCGGCATGTACCCCATGCTGCTTAAAGCGTCTTCTGTTGCCCTGTTAGCCCTGCCAGTTATTTGGCTGTTCCGCATGCTCTTTGGCGGCGGCGCCCTTTTCTTTAACGTGCTTGCTTGCATTGCTCTCGTGCTTGCGGCATCGCGCGTGGCCCTGTTTGTCATGCACAAGATGGCTACCTACAACGAAGCGGCCAACAATAACGCCACTGGTGTGGCAACGCTTCTTGAAGTTGCGCGCATCATTGCCGAAGGTACCGTTTCCGAAGAAGAACTTGCTGCCATGGAAGCCAAGCGTGCCCACAGCGCTGAAGAAGCCTACGAAGCTGGTGTGGTGCCCGAAGACGCCGAACTCGAATACGCCGAAGGTGTGGCCCAAACCGAAGAAGAACGCTTGGCGTCCGCCAAGGCCGCTATTGCGGGAATTACAGGTAGGCCGCTGCGTGAATACCAGGTAGAACAGATCGATTTCACGCCCATGGCCGATCGTGACGACATTGAACTGTACAACGAAGACATGGACTACGGCGAATATGCCTATAACGAAGACGACGAATTAACGGCTGCACTGCCCGCGGTGGAAGTTGAAGCCGAAGTTGAAGCGCAAGGTGCCGCCACTGATGCTGCGCAGGCTGCCACTGAAGCTGAAGCGCAGGCAAACGAAGCCGAAAGCGCAGCAATCAACGAAGCCACCTTCGTCGAACCTGAACCTGCTGAAAGCGCACCTACCAACATGTGGGCTGCCGCTGGTTTTTCGACGCCGGCTCCCGCACCTGCTGTGCCTGCACCAACCAACGAACCCGACTGGTATACCACAGGTCGCGCCAAGGCCGTTAAGCCCGACAATCTGGACAGCACCCCCATTCGTCGTTCGCGTTATGCCGACGCGCTGGATGCTGCCCTGGCATCGAGCAGCGCGCACATCGAAAAAGCAGCGCGTATGCTCGACGAAGGCACCATCGGCCGCATTAGCGAAATGCAGCGCAACATTAGCGCTGGGAAGTCGGGGGCCCCTCTTAATGAAGCGCCCTTGCAAGATTTGCTTTCCGACGACGTGAAGCTTGAAGCCGCGGTTGAAGAAGCTGAGCTTGCTGAAGCGGTCGAAGCCGTAACCGTCGAAGCTGCTGTTGCGGAAGCCGTTGAAACTGCTGCCGTAGAAAGCGCCGTCGACGAAGCGCTCACCGAAGCCGCTGAAGCTGCAGTTGTAGAAGAAGCGGTCGAAACCGCCGCCGTTGAAGCAGCGGTTGCAGAAGCTGCCGAAGCCGCTGCAAAGCCCCATGTTCCCATTATCGACCTGAACGAAGCTGTTGAAAGCCCTGCTCAACCGCAGGAACCCGCCGCTGGCGAAACCATTGCCATGGCACCCATCGACGTGAACGCGCTCAGGGCCGAAGGTGAAGCCGCGAACGCCGAGGCAGCGAGCACCGAAGCTCCCGAGGCCGAAGCCAACGCTGCCGCAGAAGAACCTGCCGCGCCGTATCGCGACCATGACTTCAGCCAAATTGGAGCCCCCGCCCGTCGCTTCCGCGACATGGACATGGTCAGCATTTCCGCTGAAAACGGTTTCGAAGAAGACAATGCCCCCGCTCGCTACAGCAACCCGCTGCAGTCCGAGCGCATCCCGCGTATTGCCCACGAAGAAGCCAACCCCATTTCCGTCATGGAAGAAATAAAGGTAGCCGAACAGGCTACCCAAGAAGAATCCATCGAAGAAAAGCGCGCTGCCCTGCGCAACGCCATTCCTTCGCTTTCGGGTGAGTTTAGCCCCATCGTGGTAACCGAACCTAAGTCTGAAGAAGAAAACACCGAAGTGTCCAAGACAGGGTCCTTCGCCACCGCCAGTGCGGCCGTCCCCTTCGAACCGGTGGGTGACGAACTCGTGGCCGACCTGAAGCCGGAAGAGCGCTACGTCGACGACGCCGACGATTCCAGCTTCGAAGAAACCACTACTGAAACGGGCGCTTACGCTGGTCCTGGCTACGTGGAAATGCCCGAATCGCGCCTGAGCCGCTTCTTCAATCGCTTCCGCAAAAAGCCGGCAGTGGAAGAAGAAAGCACCAACGAATGGCTCGACGTGGACGACAATTATCAGGCCCGTGAAGTGGGTGCTGCGCGCGGTTCTTGGGAAAGCTTCCGTCAGGGCGCCGAAGACGCTGCCGATGGCGCTGCCAACAAACTGGGAAGTGCCGCCGGTGCTTTCGTGGGCGCGGCCGCAGCCGCCGTCGACAAAGTTGAAGATGTCGTTGAAGGCGCTGTCGATAAAGTTGAAGACGTTATTGAAGGTGCGGTCGACAAGGTCGAAGACGTTTTTGACGGTGACCAAGAAAGCACCCAAGACAGCACTCAAGAAAGCACCCAAGAAAGTCTCTTCGACGAATACGAATACGTCGACGTGGACGAAGAAGAACGCAATTGGCATGGTGGTGCCTTCTCGCAAATGCGCGCTCGTTTGTTGGGCGACGCCGAAGCAGAAGAAGCCGCTGCCGAACTGGTCGACGAAGTTGAAGCCAACGCAGCCGACCTTACTCAGGCCATCGAAATAGAAGATGCCCCTGTGGCCGAACGTGTCAGTTCCGTGGCGGTGCCGCTGGTCGACACCACCGAAGACGCTCGCATTGCCGAAGAAACCAAGATGATCTACAGCTTCCGCAACCCAGACATTAATACCGAAGTATGGTTCGTGGCGCTGGGCGCCGAATACGCTGGCAACAGCGGCATGAAGGCCTTCCTGACAGAACACGCTTCCGATTTCCGCGGAGCCATCATCGTGAACCTGGAAGCCATGGGTGCCGGCCAGCTCAGTTTCATCGAAGAAGAAGGTCTTGTCCTTATGCAGAAGCCGTCTTCGCGCCTGAAGCGATTCTTGAGCAAGGCCACTGAAATTACCGGTATTAGCGTCGAAAAGGCACGTATCGACTGGCGTGAAAGCGCCGCGTCGCTTGCCCTGAAACGCGGCCTGCAGGCGTTCACGCTGGCTGGCATGGAAGGTGGAAAACCCGCATTGTTGGGTCAGGGCGACGACGTCCTTGAAAACACCGACGAAGCACAAGTGGCAGAAAATGCCCAGTTCATCGTCGAAATGATCAAGAACATTTAGAAAGCCAGCGGCGCCTTAGCGCACGGCCACGTGCATAGGCTTTCCATGTGTTCAACATTTATACTTGCCTTAGAAAAAAGTGTAGGTATAATTGCCAAAGTTAAGACGGAGCGCCTCTGGGCCTCCCGAAATGTAAGAGTGGAGCCACGCGGCTCCGGGAAAACGAGAGAATAGAGGTTACTCATGGCAATTGAAGCATATTGCGTAAAGTGCAAGGCTAAGAAGATTATGAAGGACCCTGTGGAAAGCACCACGAAGAACGGCAAGCCCATTACCAAGGGCAAGTGCCCCGACTGTGGCACCACCATCTGCCGCATTGGCGCCGCCAAGTAACTTACACAGAGTCTACTTAAAAGTAACTTATGGAGGGCCCGCATTCGCTGCGGGCCTTTTGTTATAATTTTTCTTCGTGCGGGTGTCGCCAAGTGGTAAGGCAATGGCTTCCCAAGCCATTATTCGCGGGTTCGAGTCCCGTCACCCGCTCCACACACTTTTGCACACGTGAATTCGAGCAGCAAAGCTCTTCGTAAGCGCAAAGTGGCGTGGTCGCAAGGGAATTTACGAAAGCTTTTGGATGGCAAAAGCTTTACGTTAGGAGCAATTTGCATGGCTTCGCGCGACGGCGAACAACTAAAAGGCAAACATGTTTCGCAGCCACTCGTGGCCGAATATGACACCATCGACGATCTTGAAGAACCCGTTTCGGTGGGTGCGTGGCGCCCCGTTGTTTCGGCGAGCAAGGCCACAGGCGGCAGCGGGCGCTATAACGACTATTCGCGCAACACGGCCAACTACAGCAAGAATCAGCCCAGGACCGAAGGCCCGTCTCTCACGAAAATCTTAGGCATTGCCCTGGCGCTGCTTCTGGTGGGCGTTTTGGGCTATACGGGCTTTCAGGTGTTTAAGTCTAACTACAAAGAACAGGTAAACCAGCAGCTGCGCCCCGAAAGCGAAGCCGAAGACACCGCTGCGCGTGAAGTGCTTACGCCTACCACGTCGCGCGACCCCTTCTACATGATGATCGTCGGCGTGGACGTACTCGACGAAGGCGAAACCCAGCGTTCCGACACCAACATCGTGGCGCGCATCGACCCGCAAAATGGCGTTATTACCATGGTGTCCATCCCGCGCGACACCGCCATTAACCTGGAAGGCTACGGCACGCAAAAGTTCAACGCCGCCTACGCGTACGAAGGCATTCCGGGCGCCATTAAGGCAGCGGAAAGCCTCCTGGGCGTGAAAATTTCCCACTATGCCGTTATCGACTTTAGCGGCATGGTTTCGCTCGTGGACGCCATTGGCGGCGTCGACGTGGACGTACCGGTGTATATTGACGACCCTGATGCAGGTGCTGTTACCGTGGAAGCGGGCCCCCAGCACCTCGACGGAGAGCACGCATTGGTTTTTGCCCGTTCGCGTGCATATGCTACGGGCGACTTCCAGCGCAGTACTAATCAGCGCCAACTAATCAGCGCCATGCTCAATCGGGCCATGACGCTTAATACCACCGATCTGCCGCGCGTTATCGAAGCAGCTTCGGAATGCATGACCACCGACATGTCGGTTACCATGCTTCAGGACTACGCGCTTTACTTCATGAACTTCGAAGAAATTACCGTCTATTCGGTCATGGTGCCTTCGGGCGTAGCCATGAACGAGGGCGCGTCGTACGTGGTGTGCGACACGGCTGCCCTGCTCAAGGTTATGCAGGCCGTCGACACGGGCCAAGACCCGTCCCAGTACGTGGAAGACTACACCGTTTCTAACAGCGAAGAAGCCCAGGCCGCAGGCATGCCAGACGCCATTGGCGTGGACAGCCGCCTTACCGAAGGGGGCTACTACGAAGAAGGCGACGGCTACTATTACTAATGCCGGTTCCTACGCAGAATAACTTCGCGTCCATCCTTGAGGCTCGAGCCAACGAACCGCAAGATTTTATCTGTTTCCTGGACGCAGAATCGGGCCAGACCTGCACCTATTTCGACTTGCGCCTGCGCGGCGTGTGGCTTGCGCGTGAACTGGAAGCCCAAAACGTGGTGCGCGGCGGCATTTGTGCGGTCGACATGGCCAATTCGCCCGAACTGCTTTACACCATTGTGGCGGCTGCCTACGGCGGTTTTTCGCTGCTGCTTTTGAACAACAATTTAAGCGGTGCGGAAAAGAAGCGCCGCGTGGCCGACGTCAAGCAAGCCTTGCGCGTAAAGCACCTGCCTGTGCTCAGCGAATCTACCGCCCACGCCCTTATTGCGGAAGCAGAAACGGCGGGCCCCAACGCGCGTAAAGTGCTAGCCCAGTGGGCGCGTCGCGGGGTAGGGGCCTTTGACGAAGATGCCATGGCCTTTGTCATGCTCAAGGCTGGCGTGGCGGGCCGCCAGAAGGCCGTGCCTATTACCTGGGCGCATTTGCTTTCCGAAGCGCGGGCGTTCAATACGACCCTGTGCAGAAGGCCAGGGCATTTGGCAGCAGGTCTTGCCCCTTTTCCACATGGACGGCCTGCAGGCTTTCATTCGTTCGGTGCTTAACCATAACGCCATGGTGTTTTATCGCAGCTTCGACGCGCCGCGCGTGCTTTCCGACGCTTTCACCTATAGTGCCACGCACCTGGCCCTGGGCGACAAGATGCTCCAGGACCTGCTGGACTTAAACGAAGAAGTCATGGAAAAGACGGGGAAGAGCCCCCTGGAATTGTACGAATGCATTTTGGTGGACGCGGCGCATCCTAATAAGCAAACGCTCATTCGTGCCCTTGGCCAGCACATCGCGCTGTTCGTGGCCTTTGGTCATACGGAAACTTGTTCGTACTTCGCGGCCGCGCGGCTGGTGGATAGCGAATGCCTTGAATTGGAAATTTTCGACGGCTACACCACTACCATTGTCGCGCCTGACGCGTCGGGCTTTGGCCAACTGGGCGTTATTGGCCCCAGCGTGGTTACCGAATATTTGAACGCACGGGCTGCCGTTACGGCCGACGGCATGCTGCTTACCGGGAGCATGGCGCGTGCTACTGAAAGCGGCACCCTGGTTTTTGCCGAACCGGTTAACGACAGTTTCGATTCGGGCGGGGAAACCATCAACCCCGAAGACATCCGCAACAAAATAATGGCTTTCGAAGGCGTAACGGACGCCTACGTGTTTGGCGCAACCGACGACGTTTGGGGTTATCGCCCCGTGGCTTTTGTTGAAGCAGGCGACGCGGCGTCGCGGCCGGGCTTTAACCGCTTCTATGCCGCCGACGACATGCGCAACCGCCTGTCCACGCGCCTGGAGAAACCCCACCTGCCCGACCAGTTTGTTTTCGTCAATGAATTCCCGCGTACCAGTGTGGGCAAGGTGGGCATGGGCACCCTCGAGCGCATGTGGGAAGCCCGCTTGCAGCCCGCACGCGTGGAAATCTGGCACGTGCGTCTGCCGTTGGTTACGCCTATTCGTACGGCTAAAACGCGCTTGCGCAGCCGCGATTCCATTGTGGTGCGCATTACCGACTATGCTGGTCGCCACGGTATTGGCGAATGCGTGGCCTTCGATACCGACTGGTACACCACCGAAACTCTTGCCACCGACCTGCCCCTTATCCGCGACGCGCTGGCGCCGTTGTTGGTGGGTCGCGTGCTGCTGCATCCGAGCGAAGTAACCGAACTCTTCGAAAATGCACCAGGTGCTATGGAGGCGCCTCTGGCTCGTGCTGCCCTGGAAAACGCCCTATGGGATTTGTATGGCAAGGTGCGCGGGCGGGCTATTACCCAGCTTATTGGCGCGCGCGAAAGTATTGCCGAAGAAGGCGCGATTGATGCTGTGCCCGAAGGCTGCGTGCTGGGCGGCGCTGTGGTGGGGCTTGGCACCGTGGCCGAAGTGCTGGCGGCCGTGGACGAAAGGGTCGAAGCGGGTTATCGCCGCGTGAAGCTTAAAATCAAGCCCGGCGAAGACGTGGACCTGGTGCGTGCGGTGCGCAGTGCCTACCCCGACCTTATGATTATGCTCGACGCCGACCAAAGCTATAAGGACGAACAGCTTTCCGTGCTGCAAGAACTCGACGAATTCAATATCGAAAGCATTGAAGAACCGCTCGACCCCAGCTATGTGCCTACGGTGGGCCCCACGGACTTGTTCGACCGCCTGGCGCGTCTGCAGACGCAGTTGCGTATGCGCGTGTGCTTGGATGAAAGCTGGACCAACGGGGAAGAGCTGCGCGAAATTCTGGACGCTCATCCCGAATTGCGCTGTGTGTCGCTCAAAATTGCCAAGTTCGGCGGCGTAACTGCGGCGTTGGACTTCCATAAATGGGCGCGCGAACGCGGCATTGAAGCCTGGCCAGGCGGCATGTACGAAACGGGTATTTCCAAGCGCCTGCATGCGGCCTTTGGTTTGCTGCCAGGCGTGAATTTGCCAGGCGACATAAACGACAGTTGCCGTTACTTCACGGTGGACATTTGCCGTCCGCCTTTCGAGCTTTCAGGCGGGCTTATGGTGGTCAACAACACCGACCACCCCACGGGCCTGGGCTGTACGCTCAACGAAAGCGTCCTTGCCAACGTCACCGAAGGCTACTGGCTCTGCGAATAAATTGGGAAATTGGGGTCGGAGGATATTTTCCCATTTTTGGGAAAAAATCCTCCGACCCCAATTTCCCAGTTTCCCAAAAAGAAACCCCCGCACATGGCAGGGGTTTCGCAAGTTCTTTAAGCGTACCGCTAGGCTATACGCAGGTGTAACCACCGTCGACAGCGATCATTTGACCAGTTACATAGCTGGATTCTTCAGCACCCAGGAAGACAGCGGCGGAATTCAGTTCGCCGCCCTGGCCGTAACGCTGCATAGGAACGGTGCTCTTGGCAAAGTTCTGGAAGTATTCGGTGTCCAGCGTTTCGGTGGTCAGTTCGGTGTAGAAGTAACCCGGGCAAATGGCGTTCACGGTTACGCCAGCCGGTGCAAATTCGGCTGCGGCAGCGCGGGTGAAGTTAACAACAGCGCCCTTGGAAGCATGGTATGCGCAGGTGGGGATAGCGGTGTTGCCAACCAAGCCATAGATGGAAGCAATGTTGATGATGCGACCATAGGTTTGCTTGCCAGCTTCAATGTTGGACTGCATGTAGCCGCCAACCTTCTTGCACATGGTGAAAATACTGGTCAGGTCCAGGTTCATCGTGAAATCCCAGTCTTCGCGCTTGAACTCTACCAGCTTGGTGCCCGTGCCAGCTTCGCCGCCAGCGCTGTTTACCAAAACTTCGATATGACCGAACTTTTCGTCGGCGGCTGCAATAGCAGCGTCGATAGAAGCATCGTCGGTTACGTCGCATGCATAAGGCAGCACTTCAATGCCGTACTTTTCGGAAAATTCTTTAGCGCTTTCTTCCAGACGCTCGACGCGACGGGCCAAAAGCACCAGATTGGCACCCTGCTGAGCATAGCCTTCTGCCATCTGCTTGCCCAGGCCAGAAGAAGCACCGGTAACTGCCACGACTTTTCCTGTGAAATCGAACATGTTGTTCCTCCCTTACTAGTTGAACACTATTCGTAAGCCCCTGGGATTTCCCAGTCGAGTTCGGCTCGTTCTAATAATATCTACGGACATGGTATCTGAGGTCAAAATTAATGCTTGCGAAACAATTACTAGGTAAGTGGCTATATGCCAAGAGATGATTTGGGAAATTGGGGTCGGAGGATTTTTCCCAAAAGTGGGAAAATATCCTCCGACCCCAATTTCCCAAATCGCCTTACGTAACAAACGTGCTACAGGTGGGCAGGGGAGCACTCTGCGCGGCACCCGCGCGCTACAATGTGCGCGAACAAGAAGAACCAGCAAACTGCATGCAGCAGTAAGCTAAGGAAGAACCAGCAAACCGCAAGGTCTAGTAAACCAATGTGTTTGCACAGGAAAGGAAGCGCGTGGACTTTTCTTCCGAAACTATTCAGATAGTCGTTGCCCTGGCGGCGGGCGTTTCGCTTTCGGCTTCATGCGGCTTTCGCGTGTTCGTGCCGCCACTGATTGTCAGCCTGGCTGCGCTGGCGGGCATGGTGGACCTCAGCCCCGACCTTGCCTGGCTGGGCACCTGGCCAGCAGCTATTGCCTTTGGTTCCGCCGCGCTCGTTGAAGTGGCCGCCTATTATATTCCTGCGCTCGACAATTTGCTCGATACTATTTCGGTACCTGCGGCCACGCTGGCTGGCACCTTGTTGACGGCTGCCATGTTGGGCGTGGATATTCCGCCTGCCGCCCGCTGGATCCTGGCGCTTATTGCTGGTGGGGGAACGGCGTTGGCGGTGAGTTCTGCCACGGCAACGGCGCGCGGTGCTTCAACGGTTACCACAGCAGGCCTGGCAAACCCTGTGCTTTCAACGGGCGAACTTGCTGCTTCGGCGGGCTTAAGTGTTATGTCAATCCTTTTGCCGCTGCTTGCTCTGGTGTTGGCGCTTATTCTTGTTATCGCTTTGGTTCGCTGGCGTTCTCGCCGCCGCACTTCACATGCAACGCAAGGGCCTGGCAACTAATCTATTTCTATCAGGGTTTCGAAATCCTGCGTTAGATGAAACATGCGCATTACATAAACCGTTTCGCCATTAAAGCGGTACAACACAACATATTTACGCACATACTGTTCTCGATATTCGAGTTCGGGGGCGAAAACAACGCTATACCCCATACTTGTCCTTTAAGTTCTTGCGAATTGTGGCATACGTAGTTGTGTTGCCTTCGTACCCTTCGGCCATAAGATGGCGAAGAAGACTAACAGTGAGGTCGTCGCTGTTGTCTGCGGGTTCTATAGGCTGAATCAAAATGCCATCTTCCGTAAAAGTACAAAGGGCGTTTGTTTGGTCAAGTTTTGTCTCATTTTTACTCCGTCCCCATTTGAGACAGGTGTTTACAGATTGGTGTCAGTCGTGCTGCCAGGTACTTCAAATGGCAAAGTAGTGGTATAAATACTCTTGGAAGTCTCCCTCGGGATTCTTCCACCACGAGCCGGGGGCGCATACTCCCGGCTTTTTGTTTTTAGGGGTTTCGCAATAGGCGCACTTTGCAAATCGTAAGAAAGGTCGCCAATTGCGGCAACCATAGCCTCGATGTCTTTAATATGAGCAGACCAAAGTCAAGAGGCAATATTGGGCCAGACAGGAAAATCCCGTCTGGCCCGTCTATATCTCCACCTGCCTAGTCCCTTGCGATGGGCGTGTCTTTAATCGACGCTCGTCTTTGCAGTTTAATATCCGCGGGTTCGACTCGCTGGGCAGCAGCAGCTTCCATGAGGAGAGGCACGCCGCCTTATTATTGCCCGCTATGTTGCGAGTCGCTGCATCGCATTTCGTTGCTACGGCTGGCGCTGTCACCTTCGTTCAAGAAGAATCTATTCGCGTGCATACCGCAGGGAGCGGCGCACAAAAAACCTGCAGGAATCAGCGCCAACGACCAATCGATTGCAAGGGCTTTGGCAGGATGAAGGCTCTAAAGAAAAGTCTTCTCTACAGTGTTCCTTCACTCATGCGCCCGATTGCCCACATCCAGCATGCCAGCTCACGAGCTGTGGCACAGTTGGCAACACAGGGCTTCTTGCCACGCGTATGCAGCTGTCGTCGTCTTGCAACCAGTCTCTTGGTTGCCTTAGCGGCATGGTTTTCTATCGATAGGGGCACCTCTGGTGTTGGTGCACACTTTCTCTTGGGCAGAGCGTTTGCGTAGTGCCAGGCAGATTCAACTACAAGCTTTCGTATATGGGAGTTGCCCGCCTTGGTTATCCCTCCGCGCGCCAGCCTCTCACCGCTGGAATGCTCAGATGGTACAAGACCTAACCAGGCGGCGAACGCACTGGCGTTGTCGAACCGAGAGAACACGGCAGCTTCTACCACCACGGCGAACGCCGTCATGGTCTCTACCCCTTTAAGGCAGCGAAGGGCATCCACTCGATCGCGCCAGCGATCTTGCATCGCATATTTCCTAATGTAGTTCTCAATCTGCTTCTTCGTCTGTTCGAGATGGCGCACTTCTGATATGTAGTAGGCAAAAGCATCTTCGTCAGCTTCTTGGGAGAACTCTATGGTTCGAACCCAGGTCCAAAATGCACGCGTCCAGTTGGCAATACGAGTGCCTGAAGCATTCTTTTCATCAAAGACATATCCATGACGCATGAGAAACTTCGTCATGCGGTGCCGTGCGCGCACCAGGTCGTCTCGTACGTCTTCGAGCACACGTGCAATATCACGCATGGCTTCTGTTTCCTCGTCGGGTACGAACACCTCAACAATGTTGCGGCTGGCCAACAGCCTTGCCAAAAAGACGGCATCCTCACGGTCGTTTTTCTTACGTTTGTCGGCAGCGGGTTTGTGCATCTTAGAGACTGCACCCACCACGCAGTCAACACCTAGAGCGCGCAGTTCGCGCACGAGCGCAAAACCAGTAACACCCGATTCATAGACCGCTTTGGGTTCCTCGAAGGATAAGATCCAGTCGGCCACTTCTGCTGGACAGTTGTCAAACTTCTTTGTGGTAACTTCACCTGTCAGTGGGTTAAAAGCTGCTGCGGTAATAGAACGTGCGTGTACATCGAGTCCGACTGAGGTAACATAGCTCATGGGAAGCCCCTTCCATGTATGTGGCAACCTGGCCACGGTTGATAACTACACCAACCATTATCGGCCCCGATCCACGGTTTATATGAGCAGAGGGGCTTCCTTTGGTCTGCTCATATCGTCTAGGGGTTTCGCAATAGGCGCACTTTGCAAATCGTAAGAAAGGTCGCCAATTGCGGCAACCATAGCCTCGATGTCTTTATCTGTCACTACGGTTCCGCTTTTTAATGTATATTGCATCATCTACCTCGCTATTCCCAATTCACGCCTAATCTTTTCAGTTACTGGACTCATGGCATGGATAATGAGTATCTGCAAGTGTGCTTTTAGGCCCCTGACTTATTCATGTTCCCCGGGGGAAGCAGGGAGATCGATTGTTTCGGGCTTTACGATGGTCTCTATGTATTCCTGCGCAGAAATGCGCTTGATGGCGCTGCGCTTGAAAGCCTTTTCGTCGCGCGAAACAATGTAGGCAACGCGCGCTGTTTCGGCACAGGCGCGTATGATCCCGTCTTCAAAGTCTGGCTCGTCTGAATACGCCGCCTCTTCGCATACGAAGGCGTCAACCGCCACAGGCGAATACAAGCGCAGCAAGCACTGAATGTATTCGCGCGCAAACGCTTCGTCCGTTTCGCTCTTGATAAGAAAGTAGGCGTCCTTCAGCGACGTGGCAGCAACATACACCTTAAGCCCGCCATAGGCCGCTTCGTCTTCGAGCATGCTTGCGAACACGTGCTGTTCCCGCCCAGGAACCGCTGCGTCTATAAGAATGTTGGTGTCGACCAAGATGGACCTAGGCATAGCGCCCCGCAATCCGCTGCTTCAGTTCTTCGCTGGTAGCAGTTGCAAGCGAAGAACCTTCAAGCCGCTTTTTCATTTCGCGCAGGCGCTTCAGAGCGCTCGCCCGCTGTTCGGCTTCGGCTGACGTGAAGCCAATTTCGGGCAGTGCATGCTGGTTGTGAATGTGGTCGAGCAGCACGCTGCTACAGAACTGCCCGTACGATATGCCGTATTCGCGTTCTGCCAGGGCGTCTGCAAAGCTGAGCTTTTCAACATCGGCCCGCCCAGAAAAAGTTTTGGTTCGCATGTGCTGCCCCTTTACTGTTTACACGTTTACAGTACTATGAGCTGGGCTTTCTGTCAAGCATTTCAACAAGGTTGCTTTTCATGGTTAACTCCGCTCTATGCAGACAAGCATAGTTTACAAGGAACGAAATTCGGATACTCTGTCTTGTGGCCATCGTGGTTGATGCTGTAAGTGTTGCAAAAAGACCAATCAGAAGCAATCGCGGAAGGCTATGCTAAGCGAACGTAGCCAGATGGGAGCTCGGCCACAAGCGCCAATGTGCCACCTACGGCTTCAACATAGCGGCGAATGACATCAAGACTCATCGCGCCAATATCACCATTCTCCATGCGTGAAATGCGGTTTTGCGAAACGCCCATTTCTTTAGCCAGCTCAACTTGGGTCATATTGCTTGCTTTGCGCGCTTGCCGCAGGTTATACGCATCGATAGTGGCCAGCGTGCGTTCGCGCGCTCCGCGCATTTGTTGCTTAGTTACACCCCGTTTATCTAGGTATTTTTGCAAATCGGTCATAGTCGATATTCCACATAGGCTTCCTTTCGCCAAGAATATAGCCTTTGAGCTATATTGTCAATTATTCGCCTATGTTTCGTCCGTCGTCAAAACAGTAGTTGTAGTCGTCGCACTTGTCGCCCCAGCCGCCAGCTACGCTCTCGAGCTGTTCGTCGGAAAGCTCGTAGCCCTCCTCTTGCGGCTGGTCCGGCACCATCTGGCTGCAGACCATGCCGCTTTCGGGCTTCGTGAATGCTGTTGCGCCGCATCTACCTAGCGCTGGCAGTTAGTGGAGACACGATGAGCCACGCGCCATACAGATACACACAAGAAACGCTGCGTAAGTCGCTGCAGCTCGTTGTCGGTTGTAGTCACGTAGATCAGAGATCTTATCCCAGGTTGTTATTGCGACTTTGGTCTGGGTTTGATACGGGCGTTTTAACACCTCTAATATTACGAACATGGTAGTTCAAATAACCGCCCTGCTCGATGGCTCGAACGAATTGTGAACGGGTCATGTTTGTACCCGTATAATTGTCTCGGAATCGCTCATTACGTCCCGTCAAAGACTCCCTTGTAACCGAGATTCGCTTTGCCATTTGTCTACTCCTTAGTTCTTATGCTGTTACATCTACCAATAAGTCATTTCCGTAGTTATACGAAAGCATCCGACGCTTATGCATTTCCGCCACTGCAACTCCTGGTGAAACGCCAACCCTATTTGCAGTACGCTTTATATCTCCCGAACGTGTTAAGCCGTGAAAAGGAGAGAGGCCACCACTGCCAAACAAAACTTTTTTTGCAAACTCATTGGCAGCTTTCTCTTCAATACCCAGTTGTTTTTTAGTCTTCGCTAGTCCGTAGACATCATCGCTTCTTTCGTCGTTAAGAATGTGTCCAAGCTCATGAAAAATGGCCCATGTTATGTAACCGTCCTTTTTTCGTCGGACTGAAAAAACAACAACAGGTGCGTCATTAACCCAATAAGTCACCCCATGCAAAGGGAAGTTTTTTGGCGGAGCGCAATGCAACATGGTTACACCGGCTTGTGCAAGAAGGGCTTGCATATCTGACAACATTTTCTTATCAGGGCGAAGGGAGCGCTCTTTCAATAATGGAATTGTGTCCAATAGTTGCGATTCAGAATAATTCGATTCAAACCTGTGTCCGTCGGAGTCCTGCCTTTCAGCTTGAGCAATCCAGGCAAGCAACATTGCAGGATCCAAGTCTTTCTTAAAAGACTCCTTCAAAGTTGCAATAGCATAGCCGCTTTCAACTTCAACCTTGCAACGATGTTCATACGCTTCGATAGTTCCGCAGTTAACAAAACTAAGAAAATCGGCGACTAATTGACCAGGATTACGCTTATTGGCAGTTGTTGCGCTAACTTTTCGTAAATAGGTACCTAAACTGTCAGAAATGAGGTAAGCATATTGAGCAAGATGGTCTGTATCGGCAAAGCGAGCGCAGTCCGCATCATATTGTGCCTGATAAAGCAACCAAGCTTTTGCTGGAATCGATGTAACACGTTCAAGCCGTGTCGCAACTGTGGAGGAAATTGGAGCTTTAGCGTTCAAGATCTCGTTTATAAGCTTTCTGCTTACCCCAACACGCTCTGCCAGCTGTGCTTGTGTTACATTGGGGTTCTCCTCAATCCACTCTGCTAGATATTCACCTGGAGCAACAGCATAATTTCTCATCGTAATCATCCTTTATGGTAGTCCTCAATCCCTTGAACTTCTGCTGCGGTTGTCGCTAGTATGCTTTCTATCCTTATTTCTCCATTAGATAACGGCTCGATAATCAAACGTTCGTTGCTTGAAACCTTTCCAGCCCACTGTCCGCTTCGATTTCCGTGCAACGGATGCCAATTACCCAAAGGGTCATTGGCAATAACATCTCTAAGCGTTGCATGAACCTCCAATGCATTGATGCGTAGTCTTAGCTTCTTTTCGATATCGGCTCTTCGCTTACGCATTTCTTTTTCATCGGTACAAAGCTTCTCGATCGTTTTATTTTTGAAAATTAGCTTCATGTGTAACCTATCTGGTTACATGTACATTACAAATGTAATCATAAACCAAAACAAGATGTAACGCAATAGGTTACAGAGTTTTATTGCTCAAATTAGTATACGAGTTTGTATACAAATCAAGTAAAAAGTGAAAATTCGATTATTAGAAAGTGCAAGCTAGTCAATACTTGCACGTGAATCCTTTTAATTTGGCATAATGTAGGCAAGGCTTTATTGGCCAACAGCAGCAACAACGGCAACAACGTAGAGGCACAACAGAAAGGAAATGGTATGCAGTACGAAATAATTGGTGGAGCGTTCCCCGCGGTGGTTTGCACCCTGCAAGCTGGCGAACAAATGAAAACCGAAAAAGGCTCCATGGTGTGGATGGACAACGTCATGGAAATGCAAACCGAAGGCGGCGGCGTAGGCAAAATGTTCGGCAAGATGTTTTCGGGTGAAAGCATGTTCCAAAACATCTATACCGCCAAGGCACCGGGGCGCATCGCGTTCGGGTCAAGCTTCCCGGGAAAGATTATGCCCATCGAACTGCAGCCGGGCCAAGCCGTCGTCGTGCAAAAGATGGCATTCCTGGCGTCGGAAATGGGCGTGGATTTGGCCGTGCACTTCAACCAGAAGCTGGGCGCTGGCTTTTTCGGCGGCGAAGGCTTCATTATGCAGCGCTTAAGTGGGCAAGGCGTGGCGTTCATCGAATGCGACGGCGACTTTGTAAGCTACAACCTGGCGCCTGGGCAGTCGATGCTGGTGGACACAGGCAATGTGCTGGGCTTTACGGGCAACGTGCAAATCGAAATCGAGCGTGTCAAGGGTGCGAAGAACATCGTGTTTGGCGGCGAAGGCCTGTTTAATACGAAGCTTACCGGCCCTGGCACCATCTGGCTGCAGACCATGCCGCTTTCGGGCTTCGTGGACGCTATTGCGCCCCACCTGCCCACCGCTGGGAGTTAATAAGCGAAAAGTATCCGGACGTGGAACAGCGGTATCGCTTCGAACTGCAGAACATCGAAAGCATCGTGCACGAGGGATAGCACTCCGGGCGCCCTTGTTGCCAGCGTCATGAGCTACTTTGCAGCTTCTCCAAAAAGATAAAAAGTACTTGGCGCGACAGTATGCTCTATGCCAACGTATTCGAGTTGTTTTGAAGGATCGGCTATGTCCTTCGAAACAATAGCCATTGTGACATCCCGCTCAACCGCTTTGTACGGCGGCAATGTGCAGTTCAATATTGCCTCAACCAAATAAGGGTTGTTGTAACGCCGCATCATAGACGCGCCTTTGCGCATTAGTTCAGAATTTACCCGGTAGCAACAATCTAGCATTTTGCTTATGGACAAAACAAAGGCCATCTCATTAAGGTTGTTAAACATAAAGCGAATACAAGTGCGTAGGTTTTCGTAATAGCCGAGTTCGACATCACACCAATCTGGCACCATCAAGTCTTCCTCGGGCTTAATATTGATAAACCCCCACGGGCCTGGCTTGTCGAACGCTCCATCTTCGAATACCACGAATGTTTCAGCGTTCTGGCATGTAATACAGCATATGCGTCCGTAGGTGGAGGGCATGGCGCTTGCTATCCAGAGCGAGCCTGCGGTGTCTGCGGGGGCAGGAATAGTCTCCTGTACATACCACGCTAGTATTTCCAATAGCTGGTCATATTCAGGTAGTGCTTGAAGTTTCTTAAACTGTTTCAGCTTGTCTACGTCTTCGTCGTATGTAAAAGTACGTGTGCTTTTAGGTAGCCTCTCGCGGTCCCAGGGGATAGGCACACCCCAACCTTCGCCCGTATCAACGATTACTTCTAGGCTTCCACCTGGGCGCCCTGTTTTCATCTTGTTACGAAGGTCTTTGCCGTCTGATTCATACTTGGCAATGGTTTGCGTTTCGGCAAAATCGAGCTCCTGGTCAGTACCGCTAAAGGGTGCCCAAAGCATCTTCTTCGGGAAAAGCTGGGGATCCATATGCCTATACTCATGTAGATGCTGCACGTGCCTACTACGAACGTCATTCGATTTGCCGACATAATACGTGCCGTCAGTAAATTCGTAAACGTAAATGCCACGGGCCTCTTCGTCGGTAAGGTCGGTTGAAATTGAAGCACGTCCCTCTATATCAAGCTCTTTGAACCTTAACTTGCTTTTAGTCATCATAAACCGCCCTTGGTAAGACTAGTTGCTATTTTGGGTATATAGCGAAATTAGTCTGACTAGTTTTCAAAGTAGTCGCCGTCAATGCGCTTTATTTCGTAAGAGCGCTCTGTTGTTACACCAAGATTGTACTTAATCATAAGTTCAGTAAGCTTTTCATCATCAATCAAGATAATGGTTGCATGCGAAAAACTCTTGGCGTACTCGGCCGCCTTCGAGGTAAACGTCGATGTTGTAATAAACACCCCACGAGTTACCGTGTTAAGAGCGCCACCGTTCGCGCTTCCCTTTCAAAACACAATCTCTTGTTACGAATACCATTAATTCGTGCCCTCAACGATTCGTGAGAACTCTCTAAAAACAAGCTCTTCAATATCCTTTTCGTCCATGACATCTAAGAGCCGAACGCTCCCAGCCCTTGAGATAGCTTTTGCCAATTCCGTATAATACTTAGTCTTTTCTTTATTGCCGAATCTGTCATATACTTTATATTTATCATGGTCATTTTTTAGACCTCCACTTCCTCATCCTCGCTGCTTCCATCATTTCCAATAAGCCCTTCGGTGAAGTCCTCGAGTCCTCGACAAGACGCGTTGTTCAGAACAAGCTGAGCAAGTTCAAATGCGTCATGTTGTTCAAGCTCATCAATAGTAAGCGGCTTCCCCTTCTCTCTTTGAAAACTGCTTCTTACTGCATTGAACCAACTTCGCCCATCGACGATGTCTTCTATTTCTTCATATTGTTTAGTTTTTATCTCTTGAAGACAGAGTGCTAGGACTGGAATTGCCAAAATTGAAAAGGCAACATTATTATTCCTGGAATCTGTCTTAATGAGGTTTACTTTTTTAAGGACATCCTTATCACCTGGACCAATAGTTGTGTCATTGTCGGGATTTGGAGTAGGGCCTGGATTCGGCTCTGGAATATCGCCACCATCATTGGGAGGATGCAGTTGACCATCTTCTCCATCGTCGTCGATGTTACCTTTGCCAAACTCGAAACTTTCGCCATGTTCTCCACTTTTTACCGTCTTCGGAACTCTTGCGTTCGTAACTAGGACATCAGATACTGCCTGCTTTTCTGAGGGAATCGTTTCCCCTGGTATTTGCCCATAATCATCTTGCGATGGCAAAAACTCACCTGCTCCAAGAATATCAGTAGAATCGCCCGAACTACTCCTTAGAAAAGCAGCAATGTTTCCATAGGGTGCACGATATAGGGCGTGTCTGTGCCTTTGCGCGGCTGCCCATCATGTGCCCTGACAGCAAATACAATCGCCCTTGTGAGGATACTATGTTTAGGCATGAACAGCACCTTCCTTACTAGGTTTTACGCTCTTATCTAAACTCATCCGCATGCTGGTCAAAGAACTCTTTGTATGTTCGTATATTGGGTAGCTCCGTCCACTTCTTCACGTCAACTGGGTCGGCGTCCAGGTCGTAGATTTTGGCGCCGCGAACGCTTAGCAGGAATGGCGAATGGGTCGCCATTATTATCTGGCAATCGCGTTCCTGCGCCGCTTCTTCAATAAATGCCTTGAGTTCGAGCTGGCGTTCAGGCGACAGGCTATTCTCGGGCTCGTCGAGCAGGTACAGCCCCCCGTCTTGAATCTTTTCCGTGAAATACATCTGCGCACATTCACCACCTCATTCCCTATCCTAGAGCACAGAAAAATTACGCCAGTCGGATAGGATGCCGGACCACCGTCTTCAGCTTTTCGGGAGCAGTGCGCCGAGCGTCGCTCAGATAAATTTCATGATGCCTACGCGTATCCGTAATATCCAGCGCATAACCCTGCGCTTCCATAAACGCATGCATAGCATCCACGGTGGCGGGTTCGTCGTCGTAGGGGCCAACATGCAGGCACTGCACGCACAACCCTTCTTCGATAGTCAGGAATTCCGCCTTCGTGAAGTCGGGTGTAGGTGCGCCGTCCTTCGGCTTTTTCTTGCGCGCAGCTTCTTCCACCGCCCACGCGAAGTCTTCTTCCTCCACAAAATCGGGCAAGCGAATGGCAGAAATCCACTGGAAGCTTTCCTTGTGCGCGTAGTCGACGCCCTGTATGCCGTCTTGCCACCAGAAGCCTTCGAGCGGCGGCACCACATAGTCGAAATACCCTTCGATGCGCCTGTCGCCCTTCTTCGACATCTTAATGGTGAACGCCACGCCGTAGAGTACATTAAGCGCCTGCTTGTATGCGTCGCCTTCCACATTCGGGTCACCCGACCCGCGCACGGCGACAAAATTCATAGGCGGCACGTCCACGATACTGGGCTTGCGCGGCGGCAGGTAAAACTCCTTGTATTCCTTCTTGTAGTCGAATGGCATAATGCTCCTTCTGACAGTAAGACTTGTAAACAAGCTTTGGCTAGTCCGTAAGTTCCCATACACCTGCACGTGCGCTGCCACGACGAACAAGCCTCCCCGAAGCTTTCAGCGCGGCTACCGTACGCTCCGCCGACCGCTTCGAGCAGCCAAGATACAGAGCAAGATCGTCCACCCTTGCGTGCGGGTTTTTCGCAAAATACGCCAATGCGCGTTCCTGCCGGGCGCCAAGTTCGTCGCCTCCAGGCATATACGTTAGCAGCGCGTCGCGTATGGCCTGCAGCATGAATGTAACAAAAGGCTCGCAGCTGCCTTGGGTTTCAGATTTGACAAAAGCTGCATAGTAGCCCTGCTGACGGTCCAAAATAATGCTTTCAACAGGAAGCCATGCTAAAGCTGCACGCCAATGCGAAAGGATAAGCGTGTGCCACAACCGCCCCACGCGCCCATTGCCATCTGCAAAAGGATGGATGAATTCAAATTCATAATAAAACACACATGAAGCAACGAGAGGATGGAGCTTAGTGGTGCTCATCCATTTAAAGAGGTCGCCCATTACCTTGGCTACATAACGTGCAGGGGTGCCCGCGTGTATAAGCATTTCGCCATCGAAAACGCCTGCGTTCTTGGAGCGAAAGGTGCCGGGGGCGTCAACCAACTTTTTCATCATTACGCCGTGGGCGCGCAAGAGGTCTTCGATACTAGTAGGGTTCAAAGTATCCATTAAGTCATAGGCACGCTGTGCATTTTTTACCTCTAGTATTTCGCGCTCGGGGCCTAGCACGCGCTTGCCATCGATAATAGCTGTCACCGTTTTTTCGGACAGGGTATTGCCTTCAATCATCAGGGATGACCGAATGGTGCGAATGCGCAGTTCACGATGCAAGTAAGGGGCAATGCTTTGCCCAGACGCGGCAGTAAACGAGCCAACAAGTTCAGCTATTTCCATGCAAAGTGATTCGATTTCAGCGTTAGTGGTAAAGGGCGGTTCGTAAGGCATGTTGACTCCTTAAGTTTTACCGCCACTATTTTACCGCCAATGGCGGTATAAAAGCAACCGCGACAGGAGGATCTCATGGCCGAATCTGCAATCAACACCAAGGCATTTCGTTCTTTGAGCTACGGCGTCTACATTATCAGCGCGTTGAACGGCAGCAAAAAGGCAGGTTGCGTGGTTAACACGTTCCAGCAGCTGACCTCGGCGCCCGCGCGTGTGAGCGTAACCATTAATAAAGAAAACGCCACGACAGGCGTAGTGCTTGAGTCTGGCCGCTTTGAAGCGAACGTGCTAGCGGAAAGCGCGCCCATGGAGCTCATTGGGCTCTTCGGTTTTCAAAGCAGCAACGACGTGGACAAGTTTGCGGAAACCGCCCATGCGCTTGACGCGGCCGGCGACGCCGCCACCGATGCCACCCCCGCTGGTGCCAGTGCTGCTGCGCCCGCCGACGCTGCTGCCGAAACTACCGCCGCCGACGCCGCTGCCGAAACTACCGCCGCTGAAGCAGCCCCTTCAGCCGTTCGCCATGGCTGGAGGTGCACCTTCTGTGGCTATGTGGAAGAAGGCTACGGCGAACTGCCCGAAGACTACAAATGCCCCATCTGCGGCAAGGGTCGCGATATGTTCAACCGCGTTGAATTGGGCTAAAACTTCAACCTTGAAACACAGGGGAAAGTTCCCGGTGTCCCAAAAAGTACTGCCCCAAGCGGGGCAGTATTCGTTGACCATCAAGTTTGTTACGGCACCAGCATTACGCGATATCCGCTGAACAGACCTGGTAGCATTCTCGGTCGGAACACCACAGCGTCCAGTGAATGCCACCCGAAATAGCCTTGAGCTCTTCGTCGGTCAATTCATAGCCTTCTTTTTCGGCAAGAGCTACAAGCTCTTCTGGCGTCTTGCACGCGCGGGCCTTTTCCTGCAGTTCAGGGCTTAATTCTTTGAAATCCATGTCTGCCTCCTCGTTCGTCTTTTCTGTTACCGCCAACTCTACATGCGAAGTGTGTACGCAAGCTAAAGTAGTCGCTCTGCAATATATAATGAAAACATGAGATTATTTGTCGCTGCAGAATTGCCCGATGGTGTGCTGGATGCCCTGGTGGAAACGCAGGCCGCACTGCGAGAATGCGTTACAGGTCGCTACGTCGCACCCGATTCCTTGCATGTGACGCTCGCGTTTTTGGGTAGCGTGGATGCATCGCGTGTCCCTGCAATCGCGGACGCCCTGGACGATGCCTGCGCAGGGCTCGCTTCTTTCAATGTAACCACGACGGGGTTGGGCAGTTTTGGGCGGCGCGCCCAAGCAACGCTCTGGCAGGGTTTTGGCACAAGCGACGAATTCACCCACCTGGCTCAATGCGTTCGAAAGGAACTTACGGATAGGGGCTTTTCGTTCGACAGCAAGACCTTTTTGCCGCACGTTACGCTTATGCGCAAGGCCGACATTCGCAGTGGCGTGCTGCCCATGCCATCCATTGCGAGCGGCGCAATAAGCACGGTGACCTTATTCAAGTCCGACCTTTCGGGCCCTTACCCCGTGTACGAACCCCTTCACCGTGTGGTGCTTGCCGAAAGCGCATAAGGTTTGGGCTCGTACGGCATGCGCTGAGTTTTGTTTCGCTGTCTCTTGTGAGTCGCATAGAGTTGAATTGCGCGTAGCGTGGTAGTACGCTTTGAACATGCAATATCGCAAGGACAAAAACGGGCAGACCATTTCGCAGCTAGGATACGGCTGCATGCGTTTTTCGCGCAAGGGCACCGGCATCGACTATGAAAAGGCCGAACGCGAAATCCTGCGCGCCATTGAACTGGGCGTGAACTACTTCGACACCGCCTACATTTACCCTGGAAGCGAAGAAACCCTGGGTCGCGTGCTCGACCAAAACAGCTGCCGCAGTCAGGTGCTCGTAGCCACCAAGTTGCCGCAATATACCGTACGTTCGGCGGCGGCCATCGACAAAACTTTCCGCGAACAGCTCAAGCGGCTGCGCACCGACTACGTGGACTATTACCTCATGCACATGTTCACCGACATGCTGGAATGGCGGCGCCTGCAAAGTCTGGGCATCGAAGACTGGATTGCGGCGCGCAAGGCGGACGGCAGCATTCGCAGCATCGGCTTTTCCTACCATGGCAACACCGAAGCCTTCCTGCCCATTTTGGAAGCTTACGACTGGGATTTCTGTCAGATTCAGTACAACTACCTGGACGAACACAGCCAGGCGGGGCGTGTGGGCTTGGAGGCTGCGGCGGCGCGTGGCATACCCGTAGTGATAATGGAACCCCTGCGCGGGGGCAAATTGGTGGAACTGCCCGCCGAAGTCAAGGCTGCCCTAGACGCCAGCGGCACCGGTTGGACGCCCGCCGAATTGGGCCTGCGTTGGCTGTGGGATCAGCCCGAAGTAAGCTGCGTGCTTTCGGGCATGAATTCGCTTGACATGGTGGAAGAAAACGCACGCATTGCCGCTAGCGCCACGGTGGGGCACTTTACAGAAGCAGACTTTGCCCTGGTCGAGCGCGTAAAGCAAATTATCTGCGAGCGCGAAAAGGTGGGTTGCACGGGTTGCCGTTACTGCATGCCGTGCCCCGCGGGCGTGGACATCCCTGGTAATTTTCACTACTACAATCTTATGGGCATGTATTCGAAAATGTCGGCGCGTTTCGAATTTGCGCGCAACATGGGGCTGCAGGAAAAGCCGGGTTTTGCAAGCCTGTGTACCGAATGCGGTGCCTGCGAAACGCACTGTCCGCAGCACCTTCCCATTCGCCAACTTTTGAAGCAAGCCGACCGCGAACTGCGCCCACTTCCATATCGCGTGGGCCTGGCAATCGCGCGCAAGGTCATGCATCGTTAGCGCCGTCCTGGGCGTGCTTCATTCTGATGTTGTTCGGTATTGCCGCGTTGCGCTGTTTACTGTAGCTTTTCGAGCCAGGCGATAAATGCGTCTCTGTTGGCATCGCGTCCATCGCACCACAAAGCAGGCAACTTATCCCAGTTGACCTGGCCTTTATGGTCGAATGACCCCTGCGCTTCCTTCAGGTTTTCTTCGAAGCGTGCTGCGCCGTCATGGGCACAGTTCGCCACGGTCTTCAAGCCCTGCGCGTCTTCAATTTCCAGGATGGTGGCAGCAAGTAGCATCGCAAGCGAACCGCCGTCCGCCCCTTCAGGCACGCCAAAAACATTCCGATAAAGGTACGTGGTGTTAATGAAGCGCTTTATGTTCAGCGGACTGGGGTTCTTCAGCAGGGTGCTAATCACGCGCGCGAATTCGCCAGCAAGTTCTTTGTCGTCCTTCAGAAGACCGCCGATATATTTTTCTAGGTTGCATACGCTTGAAGGAATGCGAAGTGGCACTTGGACAATCTTTTCGAAGAACATCTTCTTGCGGCTTTCGTCGACCTTGTCGCCGTGCTTTTTGCGCACACCGTCGCGTACGGTCTGTTCGTCAATTGCGTATATAAAAATGCACCTGGG
Source organism: uncultured Eggerthellaceae bacterium (assembly GCA_905234635.1). GTDB lineage: Bacteria > Actinomycetota > Coriobacteriia > Coriobacteriales > Eggerthellaceae > CACXMZ01. The sequence goes on from CAJOJB010000003.1 coordinate 38,154, forward strand.
GCAGTCGAGGTAGGTCTTAACCTGTTCCATCAGACCTATGGCAGCTTCGGGGTCGACGTGGTCGAGGCCGTCGACGAATACGACGAATCGGGAATCGGCCGTTTTACCGTTTTTCTGCGCGGCCTGCAAGAGTGCTTTAGAAAATTCGTTTTGGAAGTTTTCGATGTCTTTGCTGCTTATAAAATCTTCTTTCGATTCAGATTTTGAGGCAGCCTCTGAACCAAAGATTGAATCGAATATCGTGCCAAGCAAAGAATCGTCGTCGGACCTTTTCCCGTTGCTGTAATTCGAGCCGACAATTTGCGAAACGGTCGACACTAGTCCAGCGAAATTTTCCGCTTCTTCGCGTGTAATGCCCGAAATTTTCAAGAGCATTTCAACGAAAAGGTTTTCGAGAAGGCTAGCGCGCGGGTTTGCGACCGACTGCTGCCAGGCGTCAACGCTTGCGACGGTAATAATGTCTTCACAGTACTGCGACATGCGCGAGCTGGATGTTTTCGCGGGTTCAGCTTTTATGGGTTCGCCCTTCGTAAAAGCGTTGGCCACCAGTTCGCCTTCCATGAAAGTATCCGCTGCCAACTCGCCTTCCGCGGGCGCGCTTTCGTTCGTCTCGCTTTCCACCGACGCATCTTCGCCCGAGTTTCTTTCTGCGCGAAGTTCGGCGTCCAGCAGGTTAATGAGCGAAGTTTTGCCCGAGCCCCAGTCGCCCTGGATTGCAATGGTCATGGGCGTTGCACATTCTTTGATGAATTCCGCAATTCCCTTTACGAAGCCATCACGGAAAAGAGTGTCTTTGTTTGTTGCGACGTCGGCCAGGGTTCGAATCTTTGGCGACGCATCAATTTGATTAGCCATGGTAGTACCAGTTTCCCTTTTCTTCAGTTGCTTTTACGTCGTATATATTGTACGCACCGTGGCATGTTTTGTCTTGCTGCCTCCTGAGCTTTGCCCGCGGTGGGGAACAGAGAACTGTCCTCTGTGTTCTTCCCTTGTGTTCTTGCTGCCTGCCACCCTATGTTCTGCTGGGTAATTGGGACAATCGGACGGAAAACTGCGCATAAGTTATGAAAAGGTTCGCGTTTCATTTGGGGGACGCGCTTGAACAGCTTGTGGCAATGCTTAATCAGCTGCGCGCTCAAAACGGCAAAGAAAGCGGTGAAGTATGTGCGTAGTAAAAGGTCTTTGGAAGTTTACTCGCTGGTTATTCAGAGCAGCGTTTAGGTTTATGTAGAAGACTGTTCGAATGAAGCGACTCTTGCTATTAGTGCGTTCGCCCACTTGACTGCATCAGCAGCGCTTTCGACAACATCTAGGCTCCCACGCTGCGCTACATAGAGTGCTTCCCAGTTGGTACCGATAACAATTGTCGGCGGCCACGCCTGCTTTTTGCGGTATGCGAAAAGCCGCTCGCAGGCCTGGCGGGTCTTGACCCAATCAACGTTCCCAGTCTTGTCGATGAGCTGCAAGTCGATTAAGTCGTGCACGCGTTTGCTGCCAGGCTCGCTTGCTCCATGCAGCTTTTGCGCTATCTGGTAGTGAAGGGGCATACATGCGATTGGGCCAATTGTCGGGAATCCAAGCCTCTCAAGGTATGAGTTCGCCTCTGCAGGCACGACGTATTCTGGCTCGTCTGCATCTCCGATTTCATTGTGCCCAACCTCAAGCGCAACCGTGCACCACGCCTTGCTCAGATAGCTAAGCTTCACGTCAAGTGGTTGCATGACATATGGTTCTGGTACTCCTTCTGGGTGTGCAGGCTCCCGCGAAACCACGCGACCCGTGAATCCCTGCCAGCCTTCGGTAAGGGCCTTGTCGAGTAGGTCGATAAACTCCTCGAGATCTTTGCTCCTTGCGGCGTCGAGGTCGGTCGTGTAGCGCGTCGCGGCATCACCGAAGCGCATTTTAAGCGACGTGCCTCCCTTCACTACGCCATCAGGAAGCATATGACCGACGATGGCGTTGGCTATAAGAGAGCGGACGTTGACATAAGCCTTTTCTCCAGCAGCCATCCTCCTGATGGCGTTGTCAAGCTTGTGCATACTGTTCGGTCTTGTGTCTGTCATGAAAGCTCCTCTAAAAGCTCTTGCTCCTCTGCACGCGTCAGATATCCCTTTGCCCGCGCCTTAAGCGTCGCGTCGCGAAGACGCTCGTCCATAATCCTGCCGCGACACGAATAAATGGCATCTGCGACAGTCTGCGACGGGATGCCTTCGTAGAGAGTTATCTTTCCGCCCTCTGGAATATGAAAAACTTTCATGTAGAGCGGCAGCTTCCTGCGAACCCTGTTTGGCGTTGCTACGTGCATATAACTTGGATTCGTGGGCGCCAACTCATGCATGGCTATGACCGACTCGCCGTAAAGATACGCCCCTGGGCCGACGAGGGCTACTGCTTCTGCGTAGGAATCGTAGGGTGTCGGAATATAATGTGTGATTCTGTAGAGCCCTTGACCGACGCGCTCCACTTTGCCCCGCTGAGCGTACTGCACTAGCTCGTTGTTGGTTACGCCAATCGCGCGCGCTTGCGCGGAGGTTATAAGGCCGTAGTTATCTGCAGCCAATTCATATATGTCGTCATACTTTGTCATGGCAGAAGTATAACGAAAACATTATAGTTTTGGCAATAATCAGCCTAGTGTGCGTAGTTTGTCTTTCAGGAGACCAGCGGCAAGTTGTGCTTCGATTTGTTTAGGGGCATTCCCGATGTAGAAAACCTCGTTGCCATTTCTCACTTGTTTGGCATTTTTACTGATGAGCTAGGGTTCTTGCCAAATCCTGTTGCTTAACGGTATGGGCGAGTCGTGAATGTCGCTCGTGGTGGAAAAGACCTTCCCATTCTCGGCCATAAGCGGCAAGGGCAGGTTGGCCAGCAGGAAGTGCCCCAGGTGGTTGGTCTGGAAGACAATGTCCATGCCGTCTGCACAGTATCCGAGGCCAGCGTTTTGCCGAATCTTTTATTCCTAAACTTTGAAAGAATTTCATTTTTAGGAATAGGTGTCATAATAAGCGACGAGATGATTCAAATGAAGATTATAGACAGGCCTGATTACCTACAAACACTCATAGATGTCATGGGAACCCCCGACATCAAGGTCATCACCGGTGTACGACGAAGCGGCAAATCGAAACTGCTCGAAGCCTTCCGAAATTACGTGATCGCCAACGTCAAATTCGTCATAGCAGAATCTCCTTTCTATTTCTCGTCTTTTGGGGTGTAGTAAGGATTTCTTCTTTCGCCAATACAGGCAATAGCGGAAACGCAGGTTGCATCGGGGTCGTCGTCAATTGCCTTAATGCATCTGCTGTATTGAATCTTTGCTTGAGCCATTCCCGCGTTCTCAAGAAGGTACTTCAGCTCGTCCCTTGTCAGCCATAATTCTCTGAACTGCTTTTCTATTTCTGCTGGCAAAGTTGGCCCTGATTCAAATGATCTGTAGTCAAACATAAGCCGATAGTACTCTTTTAATTCTTCGCTTGGTGCATTGTCAAAAATCCTCTTCCAATAAGGGTTTTCCATAAACAAATCGAATCCTTTTCCCACTTCGCTTTCCTTTCCGTAATCGCCTACCATCGCACTCCAATTGCGTCAAAATCCTCGTCATCAAACTCATCAAGGAGCTTGCCTCGCTCCTTTACCCACTGAGCAAGTTGCTTGATTGGATAAGGTGGTAAGTCATCATCCGAAGGGACACAGTAGACCCCATTAAGAGCAAGGTCCTCGATGTCAAGGCCATCGCTAGGATCTGGCAATCCTGTTGCCTGGATAATCTGCTCTATCGTTTCTTCGCGAGAAGCCTCATCTTCTAGGAAAGCATCGAACAATTCTTTTCCAAAAAGTATTTCAAAGAAGCTAAAAGGATAGAGATAATCTTCACCGGATTCATCAACTACTCGAAAGAACGGCATCTTAGGGGTCGGAAGGCTAATGGCTATAACTTCGTACTCTCTTCCTTCAATCAGATCACCGTACTCGCCGTCTCCCAAATACCGTACTGCAATCATTGCTCCACCGCCCAGCGGAGAGTAACGCTACAAGAAACAGGAATGTCTTCTGGATTTAAGTCGGGCGTACCATCCGGACTGCGAAAAACATCTTCAGAGCCCAAGCGGAACACCGTTTCGCTTTTGTAGCATTCGGTTCTGTTCCCAATACTGCTTGCATACCTGTATTCATGATTGATTGCCTCAACGCTTCCTAGTTTAATGTTCGCTGCTGCAGCTAAGACTTCTGCCCGCTTTCGAGCTTCCGCTACAGCTTGCTCAAGCAGTTCCCGCTCATGGATCTCGGGATGCTCAAGTCTATAGTTGAAGCTGAAACTGAAATATCCATCAATATCGTTAAGTGCTGACCAGATTGTCTTAACAAGCTTTAAATCCATGGGAAGCTCAACCAAAAGGCTACCCTCATATTCGTAGCCGTCTACCTCTTTGCGTACTCGCCGATATTCTTCTCTATGGCGCCCTGAGTAATTTTCTTCGATCTTTTCATAGACCCACTCGTAATGTATGGTCACTGAAAAAGGTCCAGTAGCTATGGCGTCTTCAGTTACCCCAACCTTTACAAGAGCTTCTTTAACAAGCGCATAGTCTTCGTTGTAAGCCTCGATGCACTCTTCGCGCGAGTCTTTATCTGTGCCGAAATCGACCTCTATTGTGAATAGGTCTGGTACATACTTACCCTCTGAGGCTGCACCAATGGTAATTCCATTTTCTAAAATACTGTCGTACCTCATAGCTGTCCCTTCGTCATATTCCGATACGTATACAGTAACGCGTAAACAGGTATTAACGAGTACCGCGCATGGTACTCAGTAACACTATTCAGCGGTCTATGGTTGATTGACATTCCTACTGCCACTTATGTTGCATTAGGAATGTCAATCAACCTTCCTCATCGACAGGGTGTCGCTAAGTCCATTACATGGGACACATCGAATCGCCAGTTAGGGGATAATAACAGCAACGTAATTCATAAGAGAAGGGATAGCTATGGCCAAGAAATGTCCGCATTGTGGCGCAGGCGAGGCCGCAGAGATTCTCTATGGAATGCCAGCGTACAGTGAAGAGCTCGAAGAATCCCTAAAAAACGGTGAAGTATTCATCGGAGGATGCCTCATTACGGGCGACGACCCCAAGTACAAATGCCGTTCGTGCGGCTTCGAGTACGGTAGACCCAGCGGGGACCCCGCCCTATCCGATTTCGAGATTGTTACAGATATGTATGAGTTATACGAGCCAAACTATTCAACGCTCGATGAAGCCGCAGAGGCCCTAAAGTCCGGAGAGACAGAGCGCTTGTTCTTTGGATATGAGGGCAAGGCATACATAATCGATGCCGTTAACGGGTACTGCATCCGTGTTCCCAAAATAGATTTCAAAAAAAGCGGCTGGCGAGGTAATAAAACCATAGCAGGGCCGTTTGAGACTTTCGAAGAACTGATTGCGGCAGCAGCGATAGGCGGAAAGACTCTGGCAGAAATTGCCAACATGATTCCTGACGGATTCTACGAGGGGTGGTAAACATGCTGTCCGAAGTAATCGAGAGTTACCTTTGCGATCTATTGGTAAAGCGGTTTAAGAAATACCCCCTGGGAGAAGCTATAGAAGAGGAAGAGCTGCTGAATTCCCTTCCTGATTTTGAAAAACAGCAAGACGGTACATATGTCATTAACCGCATGAACACCGTTTTCGATAGGGACGACCTGGACAGTATTGTTGTTGAAGCGCTCAACAAACTTGAAGATGAAGGGTATTTTGTTGACGGCTTCTACACGGACGAATACCGCCTATTCAAGAGACTAATGCCCGGAGACAGCGTCGACTGGGCATCCCTTAGAAAAATGAAGTACAGGGAGTGGCTCGAACTGAGCATAACCTCAGATAAAGGATTTGCTCTCGATGGCAATACATTATCCGAGGCAAAAGGACGGTTTGAAGAAGATCCTGGGAAGAGCGTCAGCCTCTCCGGTGAGCAGTTGGTAAAGCTACGCCATATTCTTGAGGACGCAGATGTGCTCAATTGGAAGAAAAACTATCAGCCCGAGGGCTATTTAGTGTTGGATGGCACTTCCTGGGATTTCAAGATGGTTTTCGAGGGCAATAAGGTGTTTGCTTCTAGCGGAAGCAATGCATGGCCTGACGGCTTCGATGAGTTTTACGAAAGTATCATGAGCATGCTCGAAGAAGGGTAGGTTTCGTCATGAAGGTTAAAGACCTGGCATTTCGAGACGTTTTTGAAAAGTTTCTTATCCTTCGCTGCACATGGAATGATGTTAGACCGAAGGATAGCGATGTCTCGGAGTTTCCTTGGCCAGACGAAGCAGATGCACTGCTTGTATATGCCTACGACAGTATTGGCGACAATTTATCCTTGAGCATCCTTTGTCCAGTCGTATTTGACGAAAACCGCTTTCTGACTGAAAAGACACCTAAGAAGGTTAATGCCAAAGGATGGGGTCTTGGCGGCAGTATTAACGAGAGGGTTCTTGACGTAGAAGCCGTTCTCCCGAACCAAGAAGAAATGGCAGAACTCGGTCTTCTGTCAGAAACGGTCTTTTGGGGTAATGCTGACAAAAAGCGAATGCTGGCTGCAACGTCTATTGATCCGCTTCGAACGTTTTCTAACTACGACACCTTTGAGGTTGAGATAGATTGCGACAGTTATGGCATGGTACCTGCGAGGGTAAGGCTTACGGACTATCGAGAAGGCACATTCAAAGGGAAACTGCTTGATATGCTCGACGATGGCATTGAGATATACGAGAACGACGAGCTGGCCGTGCGCGTTGATGGTGCATACGATAATGGCTTGCCCAGGCTCGTCGGGACAAAAATTCCCTATGAGCCCCCAGTTCCCCGTAGTGATGTAACTCCAGAAATGCATGCAGCAGTAGAACTGTGGACAAACGGTCTAGGGAGTTCGGCTAAGCGTTTCGAAGGCGAAGATCCCATGCCCCCAAAACAGAAGAAAGCCACGAAGGATTCTTGGCGAAGCAGGAGAGATATGCCATCGCGCTATGAAGATTTCTATCTAGGATTAGAGATAACGTCAGCAGAGAAGGAGATTCTTGAGTATGGACATATCCCTATGGAAATGGAAGACCACTGGTACATGTATTACGAAGACGATGTGATTCACTATCACCGTAGCTGGACGGGGTATTGCATGTTCGAAGCAAAAGTTGAGCCTTGTGAAGACCACTATATCGTTTCGGAGTGTCGTGTTAATAGGTATCCGGGGCACAACCGAGGAACAGATGTTGAGTACGACAAGTATTGGCTTGCGCAGTTGATACTTTGGGAAATTGGAAGACAATAACGGAAACGATAAGCCTTCTTGGTCGCGGGGACGGGATTTGAGCCACGTGACCTTCGGGTTATGAGTCCGCGTTTCCAGTATCGGGACGTCTCGTGACGCCCGTCTGTCCAATTAGCCATAGTCTCCCTCTCGTCTAAGCGTCAGTACGTTGATGCGCGCGACTCTGTGAGGAGCCATGCGCCGTCGCGCTTCTCGGCCCGCAGGTCCTGCTGTAGACGCCAGGTATGGCGCCCGCCGCCAAACACAGCCGCGTTCACGCGCGAGCAGCCGCGGATGGTGGCTGTCTCCCCGCCGGGGGTGACCTTCACGTCTATCGAGTCGTGCTCGGTCGAGTAGTAGTTCAGCGTGCCGTCGAGCACGGCGTCGATGTAGGCGCGC
>CAJOJB010000003.1:45899-46526 GCA_905234635.1 uncultured Eggerthellaceae bacterium
TCTGCGAGCACCGCCGCAAGGGCATCGGCGTCTTTCCGCATCGACGCGTCGCATAGGTCGCGGTAGAGCTGCGCACAGGTTTCCTCGTCCGTCATCGTCCCTCCAAAATGAGCTGGGAGAAAAGCTCTCCCGGCTCATTGCATGCAAACTATTCCTGCTTTTCCGGCTGGAGCGGGCTGTAATAGTAGCTCGCGGTGGCGCCGCCATCAGCCAGGAAGTCGCTGCCGGAGATGAATGCACCCTGCGGCCCCATGACGAACTCGGCAAGCGCGCCGATCTCGTCGGCAGTCCCGGGGCGGCCCGCCGGGCACTTGGCGAACATGTTCTTGTAGAAGTCGCCGCGCGGGCCGTTGAACTCGTCGATGGCAAGCGGGGTCACGATGATGCCCGGGCTAATCGAGTTGATGCGCGCACCCCTCTCGCCCCAGCGGCACGCCTCGTACATGACGCGCTTCTCGTTGCAGCGCTTGGCGAGCTGATAGGCGTGCAGCGTGTCGCGAACGTTCTCGGGCTGCAGCAGCGGCAGACCGAGCAGCTCCTCGGTCGGGGTGGTCGCGAGCTGGCGGTCTTCCTCGGCCGTGAGCTGCGGCATGCGCTTGCCGGACTGGCTCGAGATGGTGACGCCCA
>CAJOJB010000004.1 GCA_905234635.1 uncultured Eggerthellaceae bacterium
GTATGGGAGCGACTCGGCAGCTTTCGCAAGGGCACTACGCTGCAGTTCTTCGTGGCCCAACCAATCTTGGTTAATTTCGAGCTGCGCCATAATAGCAGGGTCAAGTTCTTCAACGGGAACAAGCTTTTCATTTTTGGCAGCATTGTCGCGCATAATCTGCGCACCGTCGGCTGCGGAAAGCCATTCGGGCCCCTTCAGGTAGTCTTCTAGGGCGTCCAACCACAATTCGGCTGTTTCATAGGCCATAAAACGCAAATAGATATGGAAATTGCGCCAGTACTTCAGCATGAAAATACGTTCGTCTGCAAAGCCGTCGCATGCCATGGCAATAAGCATATTGCGCGCGTACTGATACCCATCGACCGATGCACGGAAGCGCCCAACAAACTGCGAATGCCACACACATATGCCACCCATGCACATGTAGATTGGCCTGCAACGCATTCCGTATTCCACATCGTCGATACGGATAAAAAGCGGCAGGGGCAAACCATGTTCACGAATGGCCGATACGGGTATGCAGCTGTACCACCAGGCGCCATAGCTTTGCCCGCCTTCAACAGAAGTGGTTTCGTTGTTTACCATATTTTCAAGCGTGGAAATATCGGCCGTTGTTTTATAACGTTCGTAACCACCGCTTCGCTTGGCAAAGGACACGTCTTCGAATTGCATATTTGGTTCCTGGAGCTTGAGCATAGCCCCCTGAACGCATGCATCCTGATAGGTAGCATTCGCAAGCGAGAGCAGGTTAAAGGTGCGAATGAAGCTCTCGGGGAACACATGCACATCGTCGTCCATGAGCAGCACGTGGGTAAAGGCTTCCCCGCCCACATGGCTTTCACCTTCGCCCAAGGCTTCCAGCATGCCACGTGCGAAACCACCAGCACCACCCACATTGGGGTTAGTCACGACACTTACGCCTTCGCTCGCCAGAGCGGCGGCATCAAGCGATTGCCCGTTGTCCACCACAAACATATGAAAGGCGCTGGCAATTGGTTCATCGCTGCCCAAAACCTGGCTTTTAACCAGTTCAATATTGGGCTTAATATAGTCTTCGTTGTTAAAGGTAGTCGTAGCCAGTGCCAGGCGAATGGGGCGCACTCGACTTTCATCCACTTCGGTAAAGAAATAGGCATTGCGTACCTTGGTGGAACCTGCGCTTACCAGTTGCATGCCAACTAACACAGAATCATCCAAGCTTACAGGAACGTCAAAGCTTTGCCATTCCTGGCTAACATACATATTGGCAAGCGTTTCTGTTTGCACGTGGGCCTGGTTGTTGGCTCGTGCGATGACGATATCGCAGTCACTTCCCATAAGTTCAACATGCAAAGACACATTATCAAGCAAGGTATACTGCAGCCACTTCTGCAGCGGCAGAGCATTAAAGTAAGTGAGCAGGTCCAGCTTGCCCACAAATTCCAGACCACGTTCAGCAGCTACGTAAGACACACGCGCGACTCCTGGTACTCCTACTGTGCGGAAGAGTAGGTCTTCATGACCGACCAAAAAGTCACTTGCAGCGAATACTATGTTTGCTAGTTTGAATTGCACTCGTTCACTTCTCCATCTGCTGGCTCGGGAAAGACCGTCATGGGATGGAAGTTAAAGCCTTCCTTGGTTCCCTTCCAGATAAGGTCTATGCGCTCACGCTTAAGATTTACATCCGACAACAACACGCGAAGGCTATGGTAGATGGCACGCACCCATAAATACAAGTGCCCACGCAGGCCTTCTTCACGATAAAGCACCACGTCGTTGCGATAGATATAGGCATAACGACCCAATCGTTCTTCGGAGTCGGTAAAGATATTGCCTGGGCTGTTGGTTTGACTGGCATGGACCACCTGACTTGCGCCCACCACATAGCAGGGGTACTTGCGGCTGATACGTCGTGTAAACTCCCAGTCATCGGTCCAGATAAAAAATTCAGCATGAGGAAGCCCCACTTCACGCACCACGGCCGCTGGCACCAAGAGCGATACGAAGGACGCCAGGCTTGCAGGCTGCACATCGGGGCTAAAGTCTTCGATATTGTTAAACAGCGGATGGCGCTGCACATTCATGGCACATATGCTGCCGTCCGTCCACTTCACCACGCTAGAAAGAAAGCCCCATTCGCCCACGGTATCGCCCGCTTCGAGGAGTTTTTCAAGTGCTATTGCAGAAGGCAAGCAGTCGTCGTCCATAACCCACAACAGATTATAACCCGCTTCCACGGCAACGCGCATACCAAAGGCAAATCCACCTGCCCCGCCCAGGTTGGAACCTGTGTTGTAATAATGAACCGTACCGTCTTCGATAAAGGGAGTAAGCGAATAGAGCGTATCGTCGGTACTGGCATTGTCAACAACGAGCACGTCAAGTGATACCCCAGCGGGCAGCTTTTGCGCATGGACATGCTCGATACACTGCATAAGTAAAGTACAGCGATTATAAGTAACTACAACGGCAGCAATCTGCATCATGCCCCCGCATTCCCTTCAAACGTTTCCGCATCCAACAAGAGCTTTCTTGTTACAAAGTTATAAACCATCACAACTGCAGTCGCTAGTATTTTCACAAGACGGTAATCGAAATGGGCAAGGTCGACACCTGCATACATGAGCACGTCGTTTAAGCCCAATCCAATTACAGAAAGCACAACAAAAATGATAAATTCGCGGCGGCGACTCATGCCTTCCTTGTGCGAAAACACAAAACGCATGGATGCAAAATAGTTGAACACCACGGCGACGATAAAGCCAATTGTGGTTGATACCAAATAAGGCACGCCAAAGACTTCGGTAAAAAAGGTCATGGTTCCAAAGTCGATAAAGAAAGCCAAGACGCCAACGACACCGAATTTCATAAACTGTTGTATAAGCTTTTGCATAAATCTATTGTACGCCACTTATAAACTATAATAATCGCTAATGAAGCGTACCATTTTAAATATAGCCGTTGGCCTTTTGCGGGCAGTTTACGCTCCCCACAAACTCTTCCCCACCAAGAACCGTGTTTTGTATCTGAGCCGCCAACGTAATAACACTACTGAAGAAATAGACCTGTTGCTTAAACGAATCCAAGAACTTGATCCATCTATTGAAGTCCACGCCATTTCTAGAAAAATTCCTGCTGGCCTTTTGGGGAAGCTGGGCTATTGCATCCATCTGGGCACCACAGAGTTGCACTACCTCGCTACGTCAAAAGTGGTGCTGCTTGATGGCTACAGCATTCCCGTAAGCGTCCTTACCCATAAGGATTCGCTCACCGTTGTCCAGATTTGGCATGCCCTGGGTATTTTGAAAAAATTTGGCCGCATGGTCGCCGACGAAGACGAAGGCTACGACCAAGACATTATTGAAATCATGCACATGCATGCCAACTACAACCACATTCTCTGTAGCAGCGAATTCTGTGTGCCCTTCTATGCTGAAGCCTTCGGCTACCCCGAAAGCATGGTTCATGTTATGCCGCTTCCCCGCGTAGACATGCTAAAAAATACTGAACGCACGGAAGAAAAGCGTGCGGCATTTTTCGCGGCGTATCCTGCACTCGCCGAGAAACAAACCGTTCTCTATGCGCCTACACTACGTAAACAGCGAAACGCAAGCGCGCATATTGAACACCTGCGGGCTGCCCTTGACCCGCAGCGCTACAATCTGGTTGTAAAGCTCCACCCCACCGAAGGGCCCGCGCCTGAACTACCTGGGGTCTTTACCTGCCCCGATTTTTCTGCGGTCGATATGCTCAGCGTCGCAAGCGCTGTTATAACCGACTATTCTGCCATTTGTTTCGAGGCAGCCGTAGCGGATGTACCGGTGTATTTTTATACCTACGATCTTGACGAATATATGCAAGAACGTGGCTTCTGCATCGACTTTGAGCACGAAATGCCCCATGTTCCTGTTCGAACCGCCAAAGAAGTCGCCCAACAAATTAGCCAGGGAACAGGTGAACAAGTGGCATTAAATAAATTCGTAGAAAAATTCGTTGCCCACACTACCGACGCAACTGACAACATTGCTCATTTCGTAATAAGCCTTTGCGCAAAATCACACACAGAATGAAGGAGCCGCTATCCTATGGAAACCACCGTTTCGGTTATTATTCCGTTCTACAACGCAGAAGAACACTTCTCTCGTTGTATCGAATCGCTATTGGCGCAAAAACTCGAGGGGCTCGAGTTTATATTTGTTGATGACCACGGAAGCGACCGTTCTTTAGGCATTGTTCAAGAATACGCCAAGTCTGATGCACGTATTCGAATTATCCAAAACGAAACAAGCCTCGGCGCTGGTCCGAGCAGAAATCGGGGCATTGCCGAAGCGCATGGGGAATATCTTTCCTTTGTAGATGCAGACGACTACCTTTCACCCGATTTCTATGAATTGCTCTATCAAACAGCAGTAGAAACCAAGTGTGATATTGCAAAAGGCACCGTACAGTTTATTGGGCCATCAGACGATTATCGCTGTTCACTATATGCCAATCAAAACGGAATGATTTCAAAGAAATTGAGTGAAGGACAGCCACTTTACTCATGCTTTAATTACGGCCATCAAAGCGGGCTCTATAAAACAGAACTAATACGTGAACATGCAATCGAATATGGCGAAACCCAGGTGGGAGAAGACAATATTTTTCTGCTTCGCTTTTGCCTGCAAACCGACAACATTTCGTTCAACAATGATGCCCTGTATTATTACGTGCACTATGAACAGTCGGCCTGTAATAAAAACGATATAAGAAGACACCGCGAAGGACTTAAGGCACTTCAAGAGCGAATTCGAATTCTTCAGAACAAAGGTTTGCAGAGAGCTGACTATGTGTTCCTTGCTAAATCTGCCAATTACTACCTAACAGAATACGAGAACTTTGCAGCAGCAAACGGGGCTTCTGGACAGGAGATTGCTGACTATCTTACAGATTTTGATGCCATCGTTGCTCAAACCGATTCACCAGAACAAATTGTTTCGAAACTAAATGTCTATAGTCGTTTAAATGCGATACGCGTCGATAGTGTGAGAGGTCAAAAATTGCAGAGCACGAATGTCCCAGTCGAAAACCATGAAAGCAACGGGAAAACCATCGGAAATAAGCCGAAAGTTTCGATTGTTATTCCTCTATACAAGTGTTCCGACTTCCTGCCCGATATGTTCAACATGGTGTGTGGGCAAAGCTTCCAAGATATTGAAATCATCTGCGTGCTTGACGGTCCAGACGACGAGGCTCGCGCCATTGTCGAAGACTGGGCAAAAAAAGACGAGCGGATAATTCTACTTGAACAAGAACACGACGGAGCGGGAGCAGCTCGCAATACTGGACTTGAAAAGGCACGGGGCGACTACTTGCTCTTCCTGGACGCCGACGACACCTTTTCCCCGCAATTGGTTGAAAAACTCTATAACAAAGCCATTAAACTTGATGCCGACATAGTGATGTGCACCTATAAAGAACTCAATGAACGAACAAAAACAACCAAGATGGGGCTCGGCTTCGACCGCTCCTCCTTTTTAGAAGAGTCTGTAACCAACCCTGCAGATGTAAGGGTTTTATATCATGGTACCAGCCATGCTCCATGGAATAAGCTCTTTCTCAGGCGCTTCATCATCGATAAGGAGCTTCGTTTTTCTCATACCATGGTCATGAACGATGCATTCTTTGTCTTGGCCGCTTTAGCATGTTCAAATCGAATAACAATTATTAAAGAAGATCTACTCACGGTAAGAAGATACATAAACAACGAATCTATTTCGTCAAATCGTGAAAAACACTCAGAGGACGCCGTTACTGTGGCACGGCAACTATACCAATGGCTCAAGCAAAAGGGGCTTTGGGAACAACGCCGTGAGGACTATTACCGTTTTATGATGTCTGCGCTTCATTACCAGTCAAAATACCCCTACAACGAAAAATTTGTTGACAGCATGGCGCGCACTCTCAGCGCAGAACAACCTTGGAAAAGCATGTGTAATGCGGAACTGGTTGACACACTGGGTATGCGCATCGCGGATGTCCAAAAAATACAGCAAAACCAAAAGGACACGATTGCTGCATTACGCGATACTGACACAAGCGGGCGTGAGCATGACCTCTATATGACCGAAAACAAGCTCTCTACATTTCGTAAGATTCGGGCGAGAATGAAAAACGAATACGGACGAGACTTGAGCAAGCATGGAAATCCATTTAAGTGGATCGAATGGTCCATACGTACACGCGGTGCTCGTGGAACCTTACGCAAGATTTGGGAAAAAAAACAAGGCCCAATTGAAATACGTCCCTCTGCCGTAACCTGTGCCGGGCATATAACAATGGCAGGCCACTACATCGCTTGTTTCCTACCATTAAACACAACGCGTGAAAAGGCTGAAGTAATCGATTTATCTGTAGTCGTACGTTGCAACGGATACTACCCGTTGGCGGTTTCAGGAAAAAACAACGATGTATTTACCGCACTTGGTGCAGGGCTTACACCAGTGTTCAACAGCGGTGCATCCAGGCGAAATGGTGAAGTAATGCGCGTACATGCCTGGGTTTCTCCAGGACTGGGAATTGGTATGCAAATCCGTTTTACAGAGTCGCTATTGAAGAATAAGAAAGGCGACAAGGTTGACAATAATCACCCTGTCTCCATTGTCCTATCGGGGCTCATTAGGTTAACGTAGCAATTAAAACGCCGCCCAAATGGGCGGCGTGTATTTTGTGGTGCCCCCAACGAGAATCGAACTCGTGTCTCAGCCTTGAAAGGGCCGCGTCCTAACCTCTAGACTATGGGGACCTTTAACCCGCTGTCAAAACAGCTTGGCTATTGTAGCAAAAACAAACCAAAGTGCAAACGTAAAAAGAGATATATGCGTAAGCACACAGTATTTCAACACGCTTCACACGTGTAAATTGCTACATTACTGGATGCGAAAGAGCTATTTCAGCTATACGTTCGGTGGCATGCCCATCGCAGGCAGACATAAACTTTTGCTTGAACGCACGCATGGCTTCTTGGTCGAATCGCTCGTCTACGTGCTGAATATAGTCAATGATTTCTTCGGCCTTTTTGACGATAGGCCCAGGCACAAATTCATCGTAAGGATAGTAAAAGCCGCGCCAGTCGAGATAGTCATCCATGTCGTAAGCAAAAAAGATTTGCGGACGTTCGAATAGCGAAAACTCAAACACCACTGAAGAATAATCGGTAATGCAAATATCGCTCACGGTAAGCAGCTTGTCTATAGGCGCATCATTTACCGCATAAGCAAAGTACGCCGCTTCGTCAGGTATAGGAGGAGCTTTCTTGATGAAGGGGTGATGTTTTATAAGCAGCACATATTCGCTATCCAAGGCCTGTGCCATAGCCACTAAATCAAGCTGGTCGGGCGCAACAGCCTCGGAGGGCGCCCCCCGGAATGTTGGCGCATAAAGGATTACTTTTTTATCCTGACTTGCAGGAACTAGATCATGAATCCAGGCCTGCGCACCTTCAATATAATCTTGATTGAAGAAAATGTCGGTACGGCTCACACCCGTGGCCTGGACCACTTCAGGGCTGTCTTGAAGTGCCATAGCTTCACGATAGGCCCATTCCACTTCAGGACTGCTAACTGTGACCAGGTCGAGGTTGCGATAAAACGGGTGCCTGGTCTGCCGCTTGGCCGACGCGCCAAACAGCAGGTCAGCCGTGCTCATGCCCCATTTTTTGAAAGCCCCACAGGCATGCCACAGCTGACACACGAAGGTTTCGGGGCGAATGGTTGGGCAACTCACAACGTCCGATGAATCACACAGGAAAATACAGCGCGCCGTTGCCATCTTTTCCATAAGCAGCTTACAGCGCTTATAGTACGCCCAGTACGTAGTGCCCAACTGCTCGAGGGAAAAGTATTCAAGTTCATAGTCACCCTGCCTAGACAGGTAATCCCACATTTGAACAAATGAGTCAGGCATTTCTTTCGTCTTTATTTCAACGAAAAGGATTTTTTTAGGGTTAACAGGTTGCTGGGCTGCCTTATTATAGATGCGCGGAAATTGCGCATCAAAGGTGTAGCCACGTAACACGGATGCAAAAGCACGCTTCATTATTTTTTTAGGCTTTACCACTATCGCAACGGAACCAAACTCAATCGACAAATTACTAGGTAGTTTATTGTTTTCACCACTGTAGATTCCTCGGAACTACAGGGATTACTACACTCATACTATCTGACAACATTATCTAACACTAAGCGTTTAGGCAATAACAATTCTACCTGCGACTAACATTATCATTGCCAACATAATAAGATGGACGCCGAAGCGTCCATCTTAAAACCATTACACTAAATACAAACTTTCTTATGTTGCTTATCGCGTGGTGGTATTCGTGTTGTTAGCGGTATTTGTGCCCGTGGTGGTCGTTGTTACAGTAGAAGCACGGGTCTTGTCCCACTTACCGTTTTTATCAACGTGGTAGTTACCAATCCATGCATTGGTTGCCATAGAACCATCGGCCTGGACATAATAATTCCCAATCCATTTGTTGGTTTGCATAACACCGCTCTTATCAAAGTAATACCACCTGTTATTAATCTTCTCCCAGCCAGTCACCATGGCGCAGCTGCTTCTAAAGTAATACATAGCATTGTTAATCTCTTGCCAGCCAGTCGCGGCGGTATAACCCTTCTCATCATAGCTACCAAAGTAATACCAGATGTTCTTTACCTGTAACCAACCCGTAGCAAGCGCACCTGATGGCCGTGCGTAATGCCAGCCATTGGCATAAGACCGCCTCATATCTATCCAGCCAGTGCGCATATCACCATTATTAGGATTAAAGTAGTACATGGATCCGCCTACGTAACAATATCCCGTTGCCATAGCGGGCCTCTTATGAACCTTACCGTCCGAAAGCTTGGCATAACCTGCATAGGTTCCGTTCACCTTGCTCATTGCATTAAATTTTGCGACAGATACATCGGTGGAACCATCGAGGTAATACCATTTCTTGCCAGATTTTAGCCAGCCTTCTCGAGCATAACCGGAAGAATTAAAGTAGTACCAGTGGCCATCCAGTTCTTGCCAACCATTCTTATAGTACTTACCTTTGCTGTACTCGTACCAAAAGCCTTTGTCATCACTCTTCCAAGTGCCGGCAGCATATGCATCCTGAGGAGCAAGCGCCACCAATGAAAACATGAAAGCTATCGCAACAAAAAGTGCAATGAAACCTTTTTTGGAAATAGACATAGCCATTGCATGCCTCCTATCAAATATGCTTCTACGTTTATGCTACAGTGTGTTTACATGAAAATAAACTACCTTTAACCTGCATTCTTGTCAAATTCAGCCATATTAAAACCCTGCCCTTGGTCAGGTGCATAAGCGTATATTCTCCCTACCATTGCGTCTACACATTTAGTTTGCATGCAAAGCTATTTCTGATACTATATGCAGGCTGCAACAAGCGGGGACATGGTCCCCCACCTGCTTCGGTGAAAGCTGATGGGTTGGCGAAATAGTTAACGGTTTGGCGTTTTGTCCATACCACGCATGTTTCACCCGCCCATACGCGCGGGTTTTTTGTTGCCAGCATGCACAAGCAAAAGGGTTTGCGCAAACCACCAAAGGAGGTGAGTGCTATAGCAGCACAGGAGCCAAGGCTCAATGAAGAAATCACCGCACGGGAAGTGCGTCTGATTGGCTATGACGGCGAACAGATGGGCATTTACCCCATCGCATCTGCCCAGCAGATTGCCGACGACGAAGGGCTTGACCTGGTTGAAATTGCTCCCAATTCCGACCCGCCCGTATGCAGGGTCATGGATTATGGCAAGTTCAAGTATGACCAGGCCATTAAGGCAAAACAGGCTAAGAAGAATCAGAGCAAGATTGAAACCAAGGAAATGAAGTTTCGCCCCAAGATCGACGTGGGCGACTACACTACCAAGAAAAAGCACATCCTGCGTTTCTTGGATGCAGGTTCCAAGGTGAAAATCACCATCATGTTCCGCGGCCGCGAAATGGCCCATCCCGAACAGGGTTTAAGTATTCTGGAACGCCTAGCCGACGACCTTAAAGACGTAGCCGCTATTGAAGCCCAGCCCAAGATGGAAGGTCGCAACATGCACATGCTTATTGCGCCGCTTGCTGGAGCTGGCAAAAAGAAGGCAGCTGCAAAAGAAGCAGCACCCAAAGAAGGAACTCCGGCTGAAAAGGAAATGGCCGAAGAAGAAACAGAAACCACGGTGGCAAAAGCAATGAAAGCTGCTGCTGAAAAGGCTGAAGCCGCCGCAGAAGAAGCCGCAGATGCGGCAGAAGAGATGGAAGGAGAAGAGGATGCCTAAGATGAAGACCCATCGCGGTACCGCCAAGCGTTTCCGCGTTACCGGTTCCGGTAAAATCATGCGCTCGAAGGCTTACAAGAGCCATATCCTCACCAAGAAAAGCCAGAAGCGTAAGCGTAATTTCCGCCACGAGACCGAGGTAGCGAAGTCGGACCAGAAGGTACTGGCTCGTGGCCTGGGCCTGCGCTAGAAGGAGGTGTGAGAAATGCCACGTGTAAAGCGTTCCGTACATGCACACAAGAAGCGCCGCACCGTCTTGAATCGCGCAAAGGGCTACTATGGCGCAAAGTCGCGTTCGTACCGTGCTGCGAAGGAGCAGGTACAGCATTCACTGCAGTATGTCTATCGTGACCGTCGCAACAAGAAGCGCGAAATCCGTCGTCTGTGGATTACCCGCATTAACGCTGGTGCTCGCCAAAACGGCATGAGCTATTCGGTGTTTATGAATGGCCTGAAGAAGGCTGGCGTAGAACTGGACCGTAAGATCCTTTCCGACATGGCCGTTAATGATCCTGCTGCTTTTACCGCCCTTACCGAGGTTGCCAAAAAGGCCCTGTAGGACTTTACCGTCATCGCAATATTAAAAGGCCGAGCAAATGCTCGGCCTTTTAACTTCCCTGCAAAACGTTAGTCGCTCCGAGCTTTTATATAGTAACATTCCCTTTCACAAAGAGAATTCATACTCATCGACTATCCCTGCAGCTGCAAGGACTTCAAGTAATTAAGTTAACGCCAGCCGTCGAATTTCCAATTAGCCGGGTCGTGAACATTGCCAGGTTCTAGCGTTATCCAAGATGCAGGCAGCCAAGTATACCCATTATTAACCTTCACATCTTGGCCAGGCGAGGGTGTGTAGATTAAATACTGAGTATTGTTCTTGTAGTCTTCGTTGAAAGCGCTGCCTGTAAAAGGATTTCTCGGATTGTCGATTACGCCTTCAGTTGCAAACATCGGCGTGTCCGCATTAGTCATAAACGATGTGTTGGTCTTATATTCTTGACTGTCGAAATCCTTTACCATGAAAAGGCATTCATAAGTCATTGTGTCACAGACATACTTTCCGCCCGAATCGTTATATGTTTCCAAAAGCCGATTCTTATTGATTGTCAGTCGCCTTGCATGGTCGGATACAAGAATGATGCGCGTGTTGTCATATACACCGTTTTCCCGCAGGTAATCGAACCATTCACCCAACTTCAAAAATGCGGCCATATTAACTTGGTAATGCATAAGCTTCGAATACTGCTTATTGGCGCCCTCTTTGGGCAACGAAAGAACGTCACCATTTTCAGCGACACGTTCGGGGTGTTGCTTATCGTACTCTGTATTATCAACATAAAACTCCGGCTCATATTCTGGCTCTTTGAGCACCGTTGGAGAATGCGTAATGTCGTTAACCATCATAAAGAACGACCCTTTGCTCCCCTCTTCTATCTTTGTAAGGCTCGGAAGGCTTTGTAAAACACCATATGATGTGAGAAACAGTTCATCATTTCCCCACCCTTTCGATGCTGTACCCTTTCGTCTTTGAGTCCTTAGAGCCTTCGGATCGAATGAGTCTAGCTCTCCAATTGTTAGCGCAGAATTGTATGTTGCATTGTTATAAAGGGACTTCTGGAATATAAGCGGCGCCGTCTTGAAGAGACCAAAACAAAAGTAATTTCGTGAAGCAAGAGTGTCAACCTTGGGCCTGTATTCATCGATGGGGAAATCATCGGGAATAATGTCGGTGGCGAAATAACCATTCAAAGTTATATACGCATTGGTATTAGGAATATCGTCAAAAACCGTGAGGTCGGGAATCCAACCATATCCCGCATAACTCGGGTCAAAAAGCGTAACACTATACCCTTGCTGAGAAAACAGTGTAGGCATAACCTTAAGTGCCTCGTTGTGCTTTTCTTCAAGCAACATGTTATCGCGCTCGTTCATCTTGGCAGGCGTATAGTCAAAACCTCCGTACAAGGGCGGCGAACCTGTATTTGTTTGAACACCGTAAGAAACAGTATTCGAATAAAAAGTGAAGCCAGCAAACTGCTCTCGCAATTCGGCTTTTTCATTCATAAGATAAGGAACATAGTAGCTAATCGCACGGTCGAGCATGATTACAACCACGTTCTTGCCATCTTTGCTCAATGGGATAGATGCGTTTTCGCTATTTGCTCTATCGAGCGCTTTCTTTACGTCTGACAAATCGGTGTTAATAGAATAAATGTTCATGGCTGTCATCACGGAAACTGCAACAACCATTACAACAGAAACAAATTTCGGAAATGCGGTTTTTTTCTTACAAATCAAAACGGTAACCACAAATATTGCCAAGACCAAGGCTGCATTAAGTAAATTATTCTTTAGCGTAAAAGTAGGAGGCGTATCATATTCCAGAAGAGTAGACATCTCGCCATAGTTAGTTCCAAAGAAGAGATAGTTAACCGCGGCAATAATTCCTAACGCAAAGACGAAATATATAAAAAATGTTTTGATCTTTGGAGTTGCGAGATGGTAAAACACGCTGAACCAAACAACAAAAGTACCTAATGCCAGCGCAAACGATTCCCCTACTAACCAAAGAGGCGACCTATAGTTGAAGTTGTTGACGAATTCTGCAGGGGAAGCCGAAATAACTGCTGTTGGAATTAGAAAGCCGGTAAGTATCGCAAGAAAAAGACAAGCGAAAAAGAAGGTTCTTCCATCTTCGGGTGTGGCATCTGGTAAGGAGAAATACTGTGGTACCTTTTTCAAGCCACCTTTGAAATTAAGGAAGATGAAGGGCATAAAAAGACCAACGCCTATTATTGCAAATATTGCTATCCTCAAAGGAGTGAGTTTAATACCTGTAAGCATGATGGCATAAGGAAGCAATATTCCTACAATAGCTGAAAGAATAGCAAGGACCAGATGCGGGTTCGGCAGTCGGTAAAATACGTTTTTTACCAGGGAAAAAAGGTTATTGAGCGTCCAGTAAAAAACAAGACCCGAAGGCGAATTATAAAGCAGTACAAGAAAGATGCCTGCAATACCAAACATTTGAATCTTATTGGAAAGTGGCAATCCCTTCATATAAATGACAGCGGACATAAGATTGAGGGCCGTCATAAGCAGCGGAAGCAGATTAATAGAAAACCCGCCGATAGACAGAAGGGCATCTGGAGCGCCTAAATCCACAAGAGGTCCAAAAGACGCACCGTGAAGCAAGTCCAAATTCGAAAGAAAGTGATAAGCGGCAATAAAAAACGGGATCTCCAGCAAAAGCGATAGCGATCCTTTTAATGCATCTGTTGGCTTGTACCCGTTCTGGCGGTTATACGCCTGCATTATCATGAACTTTTCATCGCCTTTGAACGTATTCTTGATATGGTCAGCCCACGGCTTCATGCGTATCGAACGTTCACGTTCCTCTTCCTGCATGGCGTCCGCACGTCGATAAAGCGGTAAAACCAAAAAGTTCATTGCAAGACTTAAGAAAACAATGGCCAGTCCTGGATTATGAAGAATGCGATAGGCAACAACGTATATCAACTCGAAAAGGAGTTCGAGCGGTGCAATAAAAAGCGTATATAACAAGGTCAGGATATACATTGGGTACAAGACTAACGTTGAACTTCCTGGTCGCGTTATTGAGGCATATTATAGTATTATAGTTTCATTCATGGACAAGAACACATCCAAATATAGTAACTACTACACACCCGAAGGGCTTGCAGGATTATTCCCCGAATATAGGGAAGCTCCACATACTATCTTAGGCAATTACGTTGCTCCAACAGCTTCAACCGAAGAAGTAAAAAACATCCTTGTCTACACCAACCAGATCCATTGGCAAACGTCTCCTTTTGAATCCGCGCTATGCATGGCAACTGAACTACAAGCTTTCGGCTATCACGTGGTTTTTTGCTTAGATAAGCAATTACCATCAAAGATATTCCCTCGTGGTCTCACTGTTTGCGTCCTCCCCTCCTATAGTATGGAAGAATCGTCTTTCCGTAATCGTATCGATGCTCTAGCCAGGGTAGTGAAAACGCATAACATAGATACTGCTATCCTATGCGCCATGCCAACTTACAAAACCTACTGGGACCTACTTGGCCTTCACGCCATTTCTTTAGACCAAAACCAGCGTCGCGAACGGGTGCTACTCGCTCTTCCTTATGCTTTTATGAAACCCCAGTTCACCAAGAAGTCTAACTGGCTACGAAATACCACCCCCCTGGTTGCACACTTCGATGGTCTTGTGGTAAAGAGCGAAGTGGATGCCACATTTTGGGGCGCATACCATCCACGCGTCCTCTACCGTCCTCTGCCGCTCAATTTAGGTAACTGCGCAGAGAAAGACAATGCGCCGCGAATACAAAGCTCTAGCCCGACCGTCGTATGTCTAGACCATTTCTCCAGACAAAAGAATCAACTGGCCCTCATTAATACCTTCGCGCTTGTCGTACAACAAATACCACAAGCACGACTCATCTTAGCGGGCGAGAATGTTAAGAATTATCGGGAGAAATGCGAAGCGCGCGTCAGATTAAAAGGACTAGAACACGCTGTACTCATACAGGATGCCCTTTCGGCAAACGAACAAGAGCAGCTACTACAGAATGCAACTTTAGCCGTAAGTACATCGGTTTACGATGATGTTTCGCCCTTTCTGGCGCAAGCCATGGGCACAGGACTGCCCGTTGCCGCGTTTGCCCTCCCCTGTTTCCCACTGCTGAGCGGCGGAGAAACGAGCGGTGTCCTTACCGTAGCGCAAAACGACATCAACGGGTTAGCAGAATACATTATCCGCATACTAGAAAATGTTCAGCTGCAAAGTACACTTAGTGCCGCTGCACATAAATATGCAATCGAGCTGAATTCCTTCGATTATCAGGCATTTTGGGTAAGTTCTTTTAAAACCCTGCGCCAGCCTACCCCAACCCTAGAAGCCCACACGATACGGCAGCGTATTGACAAAAGCCTTTTCGATGCCCTGTTCTATGCATCGAAGGTGCCTCCAAAAGATAATACCACATTGCATGGGGATAAGTTTTCCCAGGAAAACCTTACCCCCCTTGATGCGACCCTCATTGCAAAAGAATGGGGCTGTGCAGACACAGCTATTATCGCATCGCAAGAAAACCTTATTGGAGCGCTTGCAACAGTCGGGCTTGCAGGGTCACTTCGAGCTCCTATCGTAATAGTAGAACCAGATGTCTTTAGCGATACCACATGGGCAGAACTTTATTATCTTGGAATTAAAACAGCATACCTGGCTGGCTTCACTAAGGGAGACACCGCAAAAATCAATAACAGAGTATTGACCATTCCGAGTATCGACAATGTTCAATCTGTAGAAGCGTTAACCCTGCCGCAGCTTTCGCTTGCTTCCGCGCTGGCCCAGCATAACCGCCATGCGGACACTGTGATAATAAACACGCATAAGAGTTCCAAAGATGCCATCTCAATATCACCTTATGCCTGGGCTTCCCAGAGTCCTATCCTATTTCTCGATTCCGACCTACAGCTTCCAGAAGACATTCTTGCCTACATACAGGACCAAGGCTTTAAAAAAGCTATCATCCTGGGTGGTCCTAAAGTCATGCCACCCAAAGTAGAAAAAAACTTAATCCAAGCTGGTATATCCGCAGAAAGCATTACGCGGTTGGCTGGGTCAAACGAATACAGCACTAATCAGATAATCAACGAGTGGGCCACGGGACAACTACCCAATGGCACAGGCGGTGACAAAATCTACCTATACACCCATGTTTCATTCCAGCCGGAACTTTTACTAAAACCTTCAGACAGCGAGCCCGAAACCAACTGGGTACTAGCCTTTACGAAGGCCGCACTAGCAGGCAGATCCTGCACAACGCTTACAATTGCACGACAATAGAAGGACTAGCACATGATAAACATGGATAATACCCAACGGTTTATTGAAGCCTTCGACCAGAATCGTGCCGACGTCTTCTCTGTGCTTAAGGACTACGAAGCACCATTGGCCCGAACCGATGCAGTTCGCAATATCCTTGTCGATACCAGTCTTACCTTTTGGCTCACTGGACACTACGCGGCAGTCGTAGCGCTTGCCAACCAGCTGAAAGAATTTGGCTATAACCCAGTACTATGTCTACCGAAAAAACCCCCCGCTTCGCACTGCCCGGCAAATATTCCTGTCGTTGTAAATCCTCCTATAGGTACAACAATCGAAGGTTTTCGTACGCGAATTAGCACCTTCAAAAGTATTTGCCAAATGTACGACATTGATACTGTTATCCTAAACTCATGGCAGGGTGCATACAAATACTGGGACATGCTAATGCTCCAAAACCTGTTCCCTGAAGATCCTTCTAAGCGCATACGTGTTCTTGTTCACTTCCATAGTTCGTTTGCCAAGTCGCAGTTTGACCCCAATTCGAATTGGTTAAAAAACAATACGCTCGCAATTAGGCATTTCGATGGTCTTATCGCCATCAGTGAAGTAGATGCGTCCTTTTGGCGGCTATTTCATCCACGGGTATATTGCAGGCCTCTTCCTGTCGAATATGGTATCCAGCCATATACTGAACGCGCACCCTTGGACAATACCATCATTTACGTTGCACGGTTTTCGGAAACGAAAAATCAACTTGCTGCCATCAGGGCATTCAAGCTCGTGGTAGATCAGATTTCAACAGCTCGGTTAATCCTTGCAGGAAATGACGCGGCCAACTACAGACAAGGATGCCTTGAATGCATTAATGAACTGGGTCTTGAAGACAATATCACCATACTCGATTTTGTAAGTGGCGAAGAAAAAGCAGAACTGTTTCGCACTGCCACCGTAGCAATTAACACATCTTTGTTCGAAGGGTTTTCTCAATATCTTCTTGAGGCAAAAGCCTACGGTATCCCTTTGGTTGTTTTTGACTTACCCAACCAGACAACACTCGATGGCGGGGAGCATAACGGAGCGATTATCGTTGCCCAAGGTGACGAAAAGGAATTCGCCGCACAAGTAATACGCGTCCTACAAGACAAATCATTACAAGAAAACCTCGGAATGGCGGCGCAGGCCCAGGCCGAACGAATAATTAATTTCAACTACAAATCATTTTGGGAAGAAGCATTTGCCGACTTGCGTAGTCCTGCGCCATTCCTTGCACAAAACATCAACCAGAGAGATGTATATACAAGCCTTTTTGACGCCCTTTATTACGCGCGTGGGAATATTCGCTTTGACGACGCGATCTTAAGCGAAGATTCGGCTAGAATAAAAAAAGCAAAGAAGGTATTTCGAAAGCTCCCCGAACCCCTTAAAAATGTCTATCGAATACTGCGAGATTCACTCGGCAAATAGGGAACCAGCACATATTCATCACTCAACATTAAGCTTAAAACTGCTATAGTAATGCCATGACAGAAACACCTGAAATCATCGCTGATTTTACCGACCCAGAAAACCTGGTTTCTAACTTTACGTCATTTCGCACTAAAGTATTTCGCGTTATGAGAGATTCTAACTACGTAGCGCCCACCCCTTCAACGCGACCTGCAAAAAACATTCTTGTTTATACCGACCACGCAAATTGGCACACTGGTCATCATGCCGCTGTGTGTAGCCTTGCAAAGCAACTTAATGAATACGGCTATAACGCGATACTGGGCTTTTGTAAGAAGCCGCCAAAAGATGTAGTTCCCGAAGGGATAAAACTTGTTGTTAGCCGTATCATAGGTGTTACTGAAGAAGGCTTTCGCCAACGCATTAAATCTTTCCGCACAATTGTCGAAGAAAATGACATCGATACCGTCATCCTGAACTCGTGGCAAGGCTCATACAAATACTGGGACATGCTCATTTTGCAAAACCTTTTCCCTAATGAACCAGATCGCCGCGTGCGCGTATTGCTACATTTCCACAGCTCGTTTGCAAAACCTCAATTCGAACTTGGGAGCAACTGGCTGCGTTTGAATACAGAAGCCGTCAAGCACTTCGAAGGGTTACTGGTTAACAACGAGGTCGACGCCGTTTTCTGGCGCACCTACAACACTCGAGTGTACTATCGCCCACTACCCATAAAAGACGTTCCTGGTATTCAAACTGAAGAGCTTCCTAAAACCGAGAGCGCCATCTATATCGCACGCTACTCGAACGCAAAAAATCAACTGGCTGCCATCAATGCATTTCGGTATGTAGTGGAAGAACTACCCGAAGCAAAACTAATACTGGCGGGCGACGATCATGACGGCTATCAGGAAAAGTGCCGGAATCGCGTGGAAGCGTTTAACCTACAAGATAATGTTGAAATCTTAGGTTTTGTAGCAGGTAAAGAAAAAGATCGCCTATTCCGCACTGCACGTTGCGCTGTAAATACGTCGCGCTTCGAAGGCTTTTCTCAATACCTCTGCGAGGCCAAGGCATACAGCCTTCCTATAGTAGCCTACAATCTTCCCAACCTTACTGTCCTCGATGGAGCAGAAGCCAACGGTGCTATCATTTCCCCAAAGGATAATCCAAAAAAACTGGGCGAACAGATTACTCGCTTGCTAAAAGATCAAGAACTACAAGAACGCCTTGGAAAAGCAGGTAGAAAACACTTTGAGATGCTTGCCAACTTCGATTATGAAGCGTTTTGGAAAAATGTATTTGAAGAGCTTTGCACCGAAAGGCCTCCTTTAGAAGAATGGACCACTCAGCAAAAAATCTACGCTTCTATTTTCGATGCACTACTTACCGCTTCCCGCTCGCGTGAAAAAGAAACGGGCTTTATTGCTACGTTAAAGCGGCTGTATCGCAAAGGCCCCAAATCATTAAAAAAAATCTACCGCAGCTTGCGAGAAGCGGTATACAAGGCAACTCATTAGTCTCGCTTTACACCCGACCCCTTGTGAAGCAAGACGCAATATACGCCTCTTGTGAAATCAATCCAATTACGTTATATCAATAACGTCAAAAGCAAAAAGACAATCATAAGTGCAAGCGGTTTGATTGCAAAGGCGATATTGTCGTACCGTTTTTGCACAATGCTATAATGACATGCAGTAACATGCTATCGGCGAACGAAACCTAAGCTATGACGAACAATCTTGAACGTGTGAATAAGCAGCTCGAAAGGCTCTCCTCTGTCCCCCCAATGCTCGACGCCCTCTTTAACGAGCGTGGACAAGACTGTACGCTATTCATTGTTCGCGTAATTCCCATTGGCGACATACTGTATTACCTGCAGAACATGAAAAATCGTATCCAAAAAGACTCTATCGATAACTACTGCGTGGTTACACACGATCTAAACACTAAGCGCGTACAGCAGCTTGCCCGCTTTTATTGGAAAGAAGACCTCCCCCTCTGGTCTTTGAGTGAGTACGATATACTCTCGTTGGTACAATTCCTGAATTTCCTCGGCGACAAGGCACCCACACACTATTCTGCCACTCAGTATGACACTACCATTCCAAAGGAAAGAAAAATTCTCTTGGCAAATCGTCCTGGCTTGGACTACATTTCCTTCATAAAAACAACGTGTTGGATGGAAACGCGCGGAAATAAACCTCCTGCCTTCATCAACCAAAATGACCCCGAAAAAATCCGCGCCGCGTTGCGTGAAATGGGGTTAAAGCCCGGAAAAACCGTTGTCCTTAGCCCTAAAACGGTTTCTGGCAATAGAAAGGGCATTAATCTAAGCAACCAGTTTTGGACTCTGCTTACCCAGGAATTAAAAAGAGCAGGATTTTCGGTGGCAACAAACCTATCTAGTCCAGAAGAGAGGCCTCTTGAAGGTACGGTAGGCCTGTTTACTTCGCTCTTAGATGCCCCTGACTACCTCAATGCAGCTGGTGCACTGGTTTCGATTCGTTCTGGATTCTGCGACCTTGCAACCCTTGGCACGTGCAAAAAAGTTGTTCTTTATCCCGATGGACTTTATCCTGCCACGCACAAATACCGTACGGGCACCTATGCAGATTTTTGGTCACTTTCGGAAGCAGCAGATCAGAATTCTTTGCTTGAGTTGATTTACCATGGCGCCAACGACCCCGACCTTATCCCCCTTATTGTTGGTTTCATAAAACGAAAACTATTTTTTCATCGGCGGCATAAACGTTATAAATGCCAGATTGAAGAATACCGTACCATCCAACATAGCTTAATTGACAGCGTGTTCTTAGACGACTATTTCCAAACAATCGCTTATTTTGCAGAATCCCATCCCCTCGCTATAGCATTCACCACCTATGGCGGGTTTGCCATGCATGCACCGAAGGTTCCTTGGGCAACACTGGGCGTAGATGTGCCGAAAAACTATGGGAAAACGATTAAACAACGGCTTGCTGGCATGTGGGACAGCCAGAGCGATAGATTTGAATTCCAATATTCGAAAACTACCATGAGCATCACGCGCATGTTCGGGGACTATGGCATCTCGGCTATCATTGAGGCCGACGACAAGGGCACCTTTCAATTTTCAGGATTCGAGACGATATATGCGCCTGCCGAAGGTAAAGATGAAGCACAAACATTCCGCTTTGCAAAAGAAGACGTAAAAGCAGGCATCAACTTCGCGGTCTTTTCCATCCCTAATGGAAGCATAATCGATTGCATCAACGTGAACGCTGGTCGCGACCCACAACTGCGTATTCGCCGTTTTAGATAGAGTTCTCGCCCATAACAGCGGCCTTCAAACCAACTTACCTTTCGGCTTCAGCAACGTCGCTGAGTGTCTTCATATCGTTAAAAATATAAATCTGGCGCCTGAACGACTCTTCTAAACTGTAAGATGGATCTTCTAATTCGTCAATTAAGCTAAATGCATTATTTGGCCCCTCGAGTGTCGCAACCTTAAACCATGGACATATACCAGGCACCAAAAGATAATATGCCATAAGCGCAGACGCTTCCCCTTGGTCCAGCAAGAATAGCTTTGCGCCTGCCTCCTCCACAGCATCCCTAATGTCTTCGGCGGCGGAGGCCAAACAAAGGACGCAAGCAGAAGCATCCTCATGGCGAAACAACCATTCCCCCAGCGGCTTCACTGCTGTTGTATTGCAACGAGTATCTGAAGAGGGCAAGAAAAGAACGAGGTCGTCTGGCTCAAGTTGACACTCAGCATCAATCCGCTCCCAAACGGCAACACCTAACAATGCCAATTGCTTCCTTTCTTCGAAAAGCTGCGCCATTGTAGGGTCATTTTTTTCTGAACTCATAATCATTACCTACTTTATGCTTCAGGATCTATAGAAAACAGGCCCTCGGCTGGAAGCCCTTTATCACGCTCTAGATTCAACGCATAAGCAGTAGTAAGCCCGCTTGGCTTTCCATCATTTAACACGATGCGTTCGCCATACGGTGCAGAAAACAAAATATGGTCGAAGCGAATAGCGTGCTTGACAAGGAATGCCTCCGTTGCACTGCGATATTCTTCACTACGCGAAGTAATAATAACAATCATATCCTCATTGGGGATTGATTGAAGAAACTCCAGCGCCCCTGGCAACCAAGAATCACCTTCTGGCCTTTTATGACCATTGTGGACCACCAGAGTACCGTCCAAATCCAGTATCCAAGTGTGCCCCAGCGATGAAAGGGTCATTGTGTTCTCCATGTCCTGCCCATTCCTTTAGTGTTTTGTTCAATGATAGCACTATGCACAAAGCTGATTCTTGCAAACGGCTACACAAAAGAGGGGCACTTTGCAGCGCCCCTCAAATAATTCGCCAGTTATAACATTCGCCTTAAGAACTACTTGCTGGCTTTTTCCAACTTGGTCATAACACCCTTGGGCACAGCACCCGTACCACCGTATACATAACCATAGGTAATGCCAGTCTTATTAGCTTTAACAAATTCTTCGGCTGCAACATAGTTAACTTTGTCAGCCAGAAGAAGAACGGAATTGACCCTACCGCAAAGAGCAGAACCAGCCAAGGCGTCCTTCCAACCAATATCGTTAACATCGGCACGCGCTACGCCCAGCCTATCAGCGCTAAACCTTGTCGCAGGTTGGAACTTAATGGATGCGTACTTGTAAAGCCCGCTTCCACCAGTGCCATTCTTCAGCTTGCCGCATGTCCACTCTGCAATAATCTCGGCGGTTCTGTACTGGTTTTGACCAGCAAGGCGCGTAATAGAACCAACGGGAATACCAGCATTCTTAAGTTGGGTTTCGATGGAAGCAGGAAGCGCCACTGGGCCACCCACGATAATAGCTTTCTTGAAACCAGTAGACTTAATATAATTTACCGTAGCGGTAGAAAGTTTTTTATTAGCTTCGGCATAAAGAATGGGGCTCTTGGTAGCGTAGGCATATGGGGACACGGCCAGTGCGTCCTTGAAGTTATTCTGCGTGGCAATAATAACCGTATCGGAACGTCCTTTGACAAGCTTGGCGCATTCGATAGCGCGAGTAGAAGCACCTGCATTGCCAATACGCGTCACGGCAATACCCATGGCCTTAATTTGGGTTTCTACCTTAGGCGCCACTTCGTTAGTGGAACCCACAATATAAACGGTCTTAACGCCCATACGCGTGAGTTCGCTTCTGGTTTTGTCAGCCAGTCCGCCTTTGGATGTGGAAAGAAGTGGGGCATTATATCTACCCGCTAGGGCCGCGGCAGCCAACGCATCTTTATAGCCAGCGTCTACACCCGAAGCAGCTAATGCATTGGTGGTAACAATAGCAACGCTGGCAGTGCCGAACTCTTGAGTAATCTTTTCCATGGTGTCTAGTGCGGTAGAGCCCGAAAGACGTTCCCATGCCAGACCAAAAAGGGGCGTGTTACCCGAATTGGTTGTGGGTTCAGAGGCGGAATCAACATTAATAGGCTTTTGTGTGCTGTTATTGAGCAAGCGACGCTTACCATACTTATTGTTGGTTACTTCACCGTTCTTGCTATTGACGAAAGATATTTCATAGGCATCCTTCTTGTTAATATTGCTCGAAGAAGTATTGCCTGTTACCTTCGCCTTGGTCGAACCAGCAATATAAATACCATGGTTTGTGCTTTCCAGCACTTCGTTATCCGAAATAGTTGCATTGTTACTAGCATTCTGGACCACAATACCAAAAGACTTGGAATTCTTAATCTTATTGCCAGACACTGTGGCACCTGTTGCGGCATTAACGCGCACGCCAGAAGCGCCCGCATTCGTGACAGTATTATTCTGAACCTTCACATTATTAGCGCCAGCGATATTAATACCGTTTTGGGCTGGCGTGGAAACAGTATTGTCCGAAACAGTGTTTACTGTAGATCCATCATATACACTGATGCCTTCCTTACCTGGCTTGGTGATGCTGTTGTTGCTAATAATAGTGGCATCAGAACCGGAAACCGATATGCCGTGAGATGACGTACCGGAAATAGTATTGCTCTTCACACCAGAAACGGTGGCGCGGAGGCTATCATTAGCATGGACGCAGACACCGTTATTGTTGGTGCCAGAAATCTTATTGTTATTTATATCTTTAGCCGTACCGCCATATACATTTACGCCATACTTAGCACCCGACGCACCCGAAAGCGTATTATTCAAAACACCCGTAGTTACATTTGACCCCTGTTGGATAAAAACACCATTCGTAGCATAGCCCGAAACCGTATTGCCTTTCACGGTGTCAACCGTCGATTGAAGGATACTTACGCCAGCATTACCTAGAGGATTGTAAATCTTGTTGTTTTCAATGGCCGTGACAGTAGATGTATCCCTTACAAATACTCCGTCGCCCTTAATACGTCCACTCTTGCCAATAGTATTACCCTTTATGTCTGTCACCTTGGACTTGTTACTAATATAAACACCAGCTTGTCTTATATAGTCAACGTTATTGCCGACAATAACCGAAGGCTGTGCATCGGTGGAATCCAAACAGGAAGCCCAGATACCATAAGCGGCATTATTGTCGGTCGCGGCCGTAGAGGTAATGATATTACCGGTAATAGTAACGCCGTTAATGGAGTAGATGCCAGTGGGAAGAGTCTTCGTAACCTCCGTACTTGTATAGTCTTGAGATGTCTCGTAGTCCTTATACGAAGAATTGGCCGAGGTAATTTCCTCGCCGCCTGCGCGGATGCCGTACTTTTGGTCTGCTTTAGCAGCCTTCCCTGTTGCTGAAACGCTGATGGTATTGTTGGTAATATGACTTGGGATGCACTTTTTCCTTACATAAATGGTTATACAAATTACACCATAAAAGAAGGTGATACTTTAGTAAAAATTGCTAGAAGATTTGATACAACTGTAGAAAGTATAATTTATGCAAATCCTGATATTCAAGCAGAAAACTTACAAATTGGTCAACAAATTATAGTTCCTTTTAATTCAGTTGTTCAAACAAATATCAGTTATACTTCAGATTTTATGGAAATGAATTTATCTGCATTAAAAACAATATATCCTTTTTTAGAAATGTCTATAA
>CAJOJB010000005.1 GCA_905234635.1 uncultured Eggerthellaceae bacterium
ATTAAATGGATTTTTATAACCGACCTTGTCATCGTTTGCATCGAAATTGTCGGCCTCTTTATAGACGGTTCCTTTGAACTAGCTGAACTGTGGCCGCTGCGCGTTGCAACCCTGCTCTTATTGTGCGCAGGGGTTGGCCTGTTCGAAGAATCGCTGTTCCGCGGCCTGTGCTTCCAGGGCCTGCTGGCTCGCATGGGCACCAGCACGAAGGGCATTTTCTGGGCCGTCATTCTTGCGTCGTTCATCTTTGGCCTGATGCACGTAGACTTTATGGGCACCAACTGGTCCGACCCGTCGCAAGCCTTACAGGCGGCATTGAAGGTAGTTCAGTCTGGAATCTTTGGATTTGCCGCTGCGGTTGCCGTACTCAAGACAGGTAACCTATGGCCCGTCATTATTCTGCATGGCTTAAACGATTTCATGCTGATGCTTGCAACAAATGGCCTTATGAACAACCCTATAAGCACCGAATATGTCATCGAAGGAAGCGAAGGTCTTATGATCATAGCGCTTTACCTGACGCTTATCTTTGCATATTCGCCTTCGGTGGTTACGTCTATGCGCATGCTGAAAGAACATACCGCGCCCGACCGCGGACAGTTCTACAAGGTACGCACCGTCCCTGCAAGCTACGCGGTGGCACAACCGGTTGCCGTCGCTGCGCCACAGCAGGTAAACGCCGCGCCGCAACAGACCTACCAACCGCAAGCCTATACCACGCCGCAACAGACCTACCAGCCGCAAGCCTATGCCGCGCCGCAACAGACCTACCAACCGCAACAATACTCTCAAACACTGCAGTCGCCTTCTTCACAAACAGACAAGCCACAAGCATCTGAACAATAGCTGTGCTACCATAGGAAACGCTTTTCGGGCTTGCCAAGAAAAAATGCCCCTACACAAGGAACGAGCATGCAGCATACCTTACTAGTAAAGAAGTTCTTGATTGCAATCGTTATTGCGGCACTTGCCTGCGTGCTTTCTGGTTGCGTAAAAGAAGCCAGCACCGACGAAGACATCCTTAACGATGCGGGCACCGCTTCCAATGCAGCCATTGTTCTTGACCCCGACGAAGTGGAAAGCAGCAAAGCGTCTTAGACAGCAGCCCAAAACTACAGCTCAAAACAGCGCCTTAAAATAGCATCCGAAACAGTAAGCCAAAACTACAGCAGCCCGAAGCACCGGGCCGCTGCGTGATGTTCCAAAATTTCAAAACGCAATTAAAAACGTAATTGGGTAAAGGACTTGCCCAGTTCGTCCAGGCGTTCTCTTATATAGTCGTCGACCCTGTCGTTAACCTGACCAATTTGCTTATTCACCTGGGCAAGTTCTTCCTTGAAAGGCTTCATGCGTTCCTTAACTTCGCCCTTTTCAGCAAAGTTGAAAAAGCCCTTAGACTTCTTTTCGGCCTTCAGTTCATCGAGCTGGGCTTCGAGCTTGGCAACCTGCCCTTCCAATTCTGCCAGAAGTGCTGTGTCGGCTTCGTTGGCACCCAGGTATTCTTGGCGGATCTGTTCGCGGAATCTATCGCGCCTTTCTTTCCACGATTCGTCCTGGCCAGAAATCTTCAAGTCGGAACGGCTCAAGGGGAAGGAAACGCGCTTCCATTCGCCGTCCTTTTGCTCATAGCAATCCAGGTCCATGACGCATTCTTCGATTTCAACGCAGTTGTTATAGATGATAGTGTTTTGCACGTACTTTTCTGGTTCGGTTTTGGCCGCGTTATCGAGCGCCACCAAACATTCCTTAGCCTGAAGCGCCATGTTGTCCAGCTGCGGCTTCGACGGGTGATCGAACTTCTTGTAGCGCTCGACAAGCATTTGCCAGCTCTGCGCTATATAGTTGTTTACGCCACGGGCGTCCATGGTTTCAAGATTAACTTGTTCTTCAATCTTGGGTTCGCCCCCAGACGCAAGGGCTTCGGCTATGGCAGAAATAGCAGCTACCGCCACGCTCCCAATGGCTTCAACGGTGGTCTGTGGACTTTGGCCCCCAGTACCCACTTCTACCTTCGCGGGTGAAGCGGTGAGTTTCCTGGCTTCTTCGGGCGTGTATTTGGTGCCACAACCCTGGCACACAAACATGCCATCTTCCTTGACGAATTCGGTCTTGCCACACAGTTCACATACTGGCATAGCTGCCCCTTTCCCACGGGCTTACTGCCTTATTAAAATGATGCCCTTATTCTAATATCCATGTCCCACTTTTGCTTTGTCTCATTTTTACTCCGTCCCCATATGAGACAGTGGCCATTTTAATATCCAAATTCGCGACTGACCACATGAGTGAGCGGCTCACCATGGCTCCAGGCGCGTGTGTTTTCAACCACGATGTCGAACATGCGGTTGAAAGTTTCCTGCAAGAAGAACTGGCCCGCCACATGCGGCGTAATAAGCACACGTTCGTTTTGCCACAGTTCGTCGTCTTCGGGCAAGGGCTCGGCCTCGAACACGTCCAGCCCCAGACCACCCAAGTGACCGTCTGCCAACACGCGCTTAACCGCTTCCTGGTCGAGCACATTGCCGCGCCCCACGTTGACAAAGTAGGCACCAGGCTTCATAAGACGGAGGCGTTCTTCATTCATAAGATGGAAGGTAGCTTTTCCGCCTGGCAAGGAAGCTGCCACGATGTCGGCGCGGGGCAGCACGCTGTTCAGGTCGTCAAGTGAAACAACTTCGTCGCAGTAGTCGGGCTTGTTGCTGGCATTGCGGCGCACACCAATTACGTAGGCACCCAGGGCCTTTATCTTGCGCGCATAGTCACCGCCAATGTCGCCCAGACCCAAACAAACCACCGTAGAACCTTCGATAGCAATGTGCCAGGGATTCTGCTGCCAAATGCGATTAGCTTGCTTGTGCACGTATTCAGGAATATGGCGCACCAACGCAAGTGTAAGAGCCAGCATGTGTTCCGAACAAGTAAGCCCATAGGCACCCGAAGCATTGGTGAGCGCCACGCTTTCGGGCAACACGCCCAGGAAGGAATCGGCGCCCGCCCAAGAAAGCTGAATCCATTCCAGGCTGTCTGCAGCAGATAACAAGCTTGGCGAAACGGCGCCTAAAATAACGTGCTGCCCCGCAAGGTCTTCTTCGCTTACGTCGCGCATAAGTTCAAGGCTGATGTTCTTGCCCGCTTCCAGGTCTTCTTGCGTAGGCATTTTAGTTGGCATGAAGGTGAAATGGCAGTCGTGAAGCCCGCCTTCGGTTGCCGCTTCAAGCCGCGCACGCTGTTCTTCATTTACTGGAATGACAACAAGGATATTTTTCTGATCTGCCATGGCTCCCCCTTCGCGAAAAGTTATACGCGTTCGAACACAACGTTCTTCTTACACGATACTCTAGCTACGCGATGTTCTAGCTACAGAATATCCCTATTATGCACGAAGACCCGAGGAAGCGCTCCCCGGGCCTTCGTTTCGTGTTGATAAGCCAAACGTACTATTAAATGTACTATTTCTTGAAAAGCAAGCTTGCGATGCCCAGGGCGTCGTCCAGACCAAAGCCGTCGGACAAGTCGACGGGGCTCTTGCTAGAGAAAATGCCGCCACTGCCAAGAGCTGCACCAGCAAGGTTGCCCAGGATGCTGGTTGCCAGGCTGCTCTGGGGCTGAGCCTGGGCGCTGCTAAACAGACCGCCGCTGGTCTGGCCACCGCCCAGCAGGCTACCGAGCAAGCTGGAAGACAGGCTGTGAACGCTGTTGTTGTTCTGGCCAAGCAGCTGGCTTGCCAGGCTACCAATGTTGTTCGTGTTTACACTCTGGCCGCCAGCGAGCTGTGCAAGAGCGGTAACAACCTGGCTTGCTTCTTCCTTGGACACATTGTTGTTGTTGGTGATGTTACCAATGGTTGAATAAGGATGGTCAACCATGTTGGACAGCAAGCTGGGGTTCTGGGTTACACTGCTGAGCACTTGCTGCAAAATCGCGTCGGTCATACCTGCCATGTTCTCTCCTTAGAACGAAAGGGCTTCGAACCCTTCAATCACAACACGCATATTGTAAACCTGAATCGTCCTTCTATGGTCCACAAATGCATAAATAAAGAATGCGTTGCCATGTTGTTGTTTTTGGAACAGGGGACGGGTTTTTGTTCCAAACGTGAACAGGGGTCAGTCCCCTGTTCACATTACTGCGCCTTGAAGTTGTAGATGGGCTACAAGCTTTCCTGTTCCCATATGCACCTCACAAAGTGGTCAATTTTTTTGTCCACAAATTATAGATGTGGTCAATAATTTTATCCACTTTAGCTTTTGTGCTGCAAAGGGGTGCCGGTGTTCTTAACGCCGTCTTTTGTTGCGAGGTAGGTGGTATAAGTCTGCGTTTCGGTATCGAAGGCTAGGACAGGCATTTGGCCAGAGTATTCAGTGGACCCATCAAGGAAGTAGTGGCTTTCACCATCCCAGTAAACCTGGTGGTAGTCGGGGTCGTCCGCTAGGGTATGTGTGCCCACGTGCCCCGCTACGATGTCCTTGATGAAAGGGCCCGTGGTAGCGGGGTACTTCCACACGAAGGTGTCGTCAGGCGTGGCCCACTTCCATTTGTCGCCCGCTTCTTCTTCCACACCAGCGTGCACAAAGATCTGCCAAGGGGTTTCGTAATAAAGAGGCAACTTCTTCACCCAGCGCACCAGCGCATCGGGAATCTGCCACATGCCAGAGTCTGCGTAGTCAAGCATACTGTCGTCGTGGTTGCCGCGCAGCGCAACAACTTGCCCCTTGTGGGCATCACAGTAGTCCTTCATGAACTTCAGGGCTTCGGTCGCGCGCATAAAATACGTCTCGCCCTCGTAGCCATCGTAGTGCGGCAAGTAGTCGCCCAGTAAAAACAGTCGATTGTCAGGATTGGAAAAATCGACTACGGAAAGCGCCTGCTTGAGCACGTCTGTGCAACCATGCGAATCGCTAAGTGCATAGTAGATTGCCACAGACATCACCCCTTTCGATTCAAATTATTCAAGTAGACAGGGCTTATGCAAAGTCGAGAAATGCGAGGGCATCTTTGGGCGTAGCGGTTGCTACAGGGCTATGCGCAATAAGTTCCTGGTCGTTCGTAACCAGCAGCCGTGGCTTTGCGCGCATTGCTGCGGCAACGAGCAAATTGTCTTCATAGTCGTCATGGGTGCCCTGCATTTTTATTGCAAGCCAGGCATCAGACGCATCCGATGCAACAACAGTAGCAATATGGCTTATTTGCTCGGTACATGCCCACGCCATGCGTTTCGCAATTTTCGATGCCTGCTCCAAGGAAGCACTGCCATCTGCCTGGCAATGCAGCTTGCAACTTTGCCAAAAGATATACCAAAAGTCCTTGAGAGAATGAGATGCTACAAGGAGCGGATAGTCGTTCTTGAGCGCTGTATCAATGAGTGCAAAAGCGTCTGCGTGCCCCGGGCGGTCGGCAAGATGGTAGTCAAGCAAGACGTTGGTATCTAACAACAAAGCATTCATACGGGCATGCCCCGTTCGGCCGCTTTATCCACGTAGGCTTGATAGAGTAATTCTTCATCTGTTAAGCCAAGGGGCGCAGGCGTTTCCATTATACCCATTTCTTTCAGCATATCTTTATACATCTTCGGTGCGGCAGCGTGCCACTTAAGGCGATCCTTTTGTTCAGAACTTGTTTCTGCTGTTTGCCCGTCGAGCAGGCTGACTAACTTGCGGAGTGCTTTTTTGTTGTGCCTATTGCGAGCAGCATAAGCCCATACCGCCTGGACTACCTGCGAAGGAGTGTAGTCAATAGAAGCAAAGGCTTCGTCGCCTGCTTGCTTATCGTCTTCTTCCAAACGCACATTGAATTGAGTCGTAGACATTATCCACCCCTTTCATGCGTATAGTATTCTACCAGATAATGTACTATACGTATAGCTACAAATGGAATAGAGAGCACTGTTTTCGTGCGCCTAGCGAACATGAATTTGAACAAAAACCTGTCCCCTGTTCAAAAGTGGAACAAAAACCCGTCCCCTGTTCCACCCTGTTCCACCCTGTTCCAAATTTGTGTACCTTTCGACCAATAAGTGCCACGGGCGCGGCTGAGTCTTATACTGCTTAAGTAAGCGAATTCCATCGCGAAAGGCAATTCTTATGGGCGGATTTTTTGGGGCAGCTTCCAAGCGCGACGTGGTTATGGACGTCTTCTTTGGCGTAGACTACCATTCCCACCTGGGCACACGGCGTGCAGGTCTTACCTTCACCAGCGGCACAGGCGGCTTCAAAAAGGAAATCCACTCCATCGAAAACACCCCCTTCCGCACGCGTTTTGAAGAAGACCTTGCGCGCTTTGAAGGCACGAGCGGCATCGGCTGCATTTCCGATACAGACCCCCAGCCCCTGCTCATCAAAAGCCACCTGGGCGCATTTGCTATAACCACGGTGGGTGCCATCAACAACGCCAAGGAACTCGCCGACGAATACCTGGCCGACAAATCCACCCAGTTCATGGCCCTTTCTTCGGGCGAAATCAATTCCACCGAACTGGTTGCTGCCCTCATCAATGAAAAGAAAAGCTTTGTTGAAGGCATTCAGTATGCCCAAGAAAAAGTGGATGGCTCGCTCACGCTGCTTATCATGCCTGAAGACGGCCAGATCATTGCCGCCCGCGACAAGCAGGGCCGCCTCCCTGTGCTTATTGGCAAGGACGAAGACGGCTACTGCATTTCTTTCGAAAGCTTTGCCTACCACAAGCTGGGTTACGACGACCA
Organism: uncultured Eggerthellaceae bacterium; assembly: GCA_905234635.1. GTDB lineage: Bacteria > Actinomycetota > Coriobacteriia > Coriobacteriales > Eggerthellaceae > CACXMZ01. The sequence goes on from CAJOJB010000005.1 coordinate 6,698, forward strand.
TTATGAACTGGGCCCGGGCGAAATCGTCCGCATCACACCCGAAGGCCTGGAAACGCTTCAGCCCGCCAGCGGCAACATGAAGATCTGCGCCTTCCTGTGGGTGTACTACGGCTACCCCAACTCCAACTACGAAGGCGTAAACGTGGAAGTCATGCGCTATAACAACGGCGCCATCATGGCACGCGACGAACAACACCGCGGCATTCTGCCCGAACTGGACTATGTGGCGGGTGTGCCCGACTCTGGCATTCCCCACGCCATTGGCTATGCCACCGAAAGCATGGTGCCATTCGCACGCCCCTTCATTAAGTACACACCCACCTGGCCGCGCTCGTTCATGCCGGGCAACCAAGACGTGCGCCGCCGCGTGGCAACCATGAAGCAAATTCCTGTGCCTGAACTCATTAAGGACAAGCGCCTGCTGTTCGTGGACGACAGCATCGTGCGCGGCACCCAGCTACAAAATACGGTGAATTTCCTCTACGAGTCGGGCGCCCGCGAAGTACACATGCGCAGCGCTTGCCCGCCTATTATGTTTGGTTGCAAGTATCTTTCGTTCAGTCGCAATAAGGACGACATGGACTTAATCGCACGTCGCACCGTGCAACAGCTTGAAGGCGACGAAGGCCATAATCACCTGGACGAATACGCAGACCCCACGACGGAGCGCGGGGCCTGCATGTTAAAAACTATCTGCGAAGAACTGGGCTTCGATTCGCTTGCCTACCAAACGCTTCCTGGCATGTTGGAAGCCATCGGCATCGACCCAGCCACTATCTGCACCTATTGCTGGAACGGCAAGGAGTAGGCGGCATTTGGGGACATTTGGGGACGGTTCCTCTGTCCCATCCCCATGGTGGGACAGAGGAACCGTCCCCAAATCACAAATCAGGGTCCCCTAGATGGCTGCGAGTGCCTGTTCGATATCAGCGATAATGTCTTCCACCGCTTCAATGCCACAGGACATACGCACCTGGTCGGCGCCTACGCCAGCTGCTTCCAATTCTTCGTCGGTCATCTGCCGATGCGTCGTTGAAGCCGGATGCAAGCAACAGGTACGCGCGTCGGCCACATGAGTGGCAATGGCAGCCATCTTCAAATTGCTCATGAAAGTCTGGGCTGCTTCGCGCCCGCCAACTACGCCAAAGCACACCACACCGCAGCCGCCGTTGGGCAGATACTTCTGGGCCAGATTGTAGTAGGCATCGCCCGGTAAGCCGCTGTAGCGCACCCAGCTGACCTTGGGGTGCTGCTGCAAGTATTCGGCAACCGCTTGACCATTGGCGCAATGCTGCTTCATGCGCACCGCCAAGCTTTCCAGCCCCAAGTTGAGAATGAAAGAGTTTTGCGGCGAAGGAATGGACCCAAGGTCGCGCATAAGATGGGCGGTCGCCTTGGTAATAAAGGCGCCTTCCTTACCGAAAGCTTCCGCATACACCACACCGTGATAACTTTCATCGGGCGTAGTAAGACCCGGGTACTTTTCGGCATGAGCCATCCAGTCGAAGGTACCCGAATCCACAATGGCGCCTCCCACCGCACTGGCGTGGCCGTCCATATACTTCGTGGTCGAATGCGTGACAATGTGGGCACCCCATTCGAAGGGACGACAATTCACGGGCGTTGCAAAGGTGTTGTCGACCACAAGCGGCACCCCATGCGCATTTGCCGCCGCGGCAAACTTTTCAAAGTCGAGCACGGCAAGTGCTGGATTGGCAATGGTTTCACCAAACACGACACGCGTGTTGGGCTTAAGCGCCGCGTCCAGTTCTTCGGCCGTGCAGTCGGGTGCCACAAAGGTGCTTTCTATACCCATCTTGGCCATGGTGACCGCAATGAGGTTATAGGTTCCGCCATAAATAGCCGAACTTGCCACGATATGGCTGCCCGCTTCGCATATATTAAACAGTGCGAAAAAGTTGGCCGCCTGGCCACTGCTGGTAAGCATGGCCGCCGTGCCGCCTTCCATTTCACAAATCTTCTTGGCAACCGCGTCGTTCGTGGGGTTGGCAAGCCGCGTATAGAAATATCCCGCTTCTTCCAGGTCGAACAGACGGGCCATATGTTCACCCGTGGCATAACGCCAGGTCGTATTCTGGTAAATGGGTACTTGGCGCGGCTCGGCGTCACCTGGTTGCCAGCCGCCCTGCACGCAGGTGGTTTCAAGTTGTTGGCTCATGTTTTTCCCTTTCAGCAAAAAGCGATTAGAGCATTATAGCTGCAAAAAGCGCGCCGTGCTTAATTCCTAGCAGGCTGCAAGGTAGTTTGGCAAACGGCCCTTTTTACTGCACAACGGGCACATCAAAGGGCAGTAAGTCCAGAATGTCTTTTTGCACGTCGATGCCATCGTACACTTCCACAAGTTCCAAGCCTTCTTCTCCCAGGCGGAACACGCAGCGTTCAGTCACATAGAGCACTTCCTGCCCATTGTCGTGGGCATTCTGCGCCGAAAAACTAATGGCTGCCACCTGGTCGACCAACTTGGGAATCTTGCCTTCAGCCTTAATACTAGTTACTCCATAGTGGTCTTCGATTTCCAGTCCACCCGCGGTAAAGCTAAAGCAGAACACCACCTTACGCGTAGTTTGCGTAATGTTGGCAAAGCCACCAATGCCGGCCAGCTTGCCAGGGCTAAAGTGGGCGTTCACGTTGCCCGCCTTGTCCACTTCCAAGGCGCCCAAGAAACAAATATCTAAGCCGCCACCATCGTAGAAGTCAAACATCTGCGCCGTCGAACAAATACTGTGCGCGCCAACGGCCGACCCAAAGGCCGCGCCCGTGGTAGGCATACCGCCAAAAGCCCCGTCTTCCACCGTCATGGTCACACGACTCAGTAGGCCGCGCTTGGCTGCTTCAATACTCACGCCTTCGGGAATGCCGATGCCAATGTTTACCACCATGCCTGGTTCCAGTTCTTCCACCGCGCGCTTGGCTATGCGCGTGCGCACGGGGCTTTCCTTGGCAGGCTTGTTGGTGAGCACGTATTCGGTTATTTCCTCGGCCGTCATAAAGCGATCGCCGCAGAAGGACGGGTTGTAGTCGTCCACGCCGAGCACGGGCGTTTGTTCAGGGCAAAGTACGATATAGTCCACCAGCGCCATGGGCACGATGCTTTCCCAAGGACGGCGCTTTTCGGTAATGCGCTCTACCTGGACAATCACCACGCCACCATTGCGCTTAACCGCCTGCGCAAGCGAAAGGGCGTCGACCACACAGCTTTCCTTTTCCATGGTGATGTTGCCAAAACGGTCGCAGCTACTGGCCTTGAGCAGGGCCACATCGAACTTGGGTACACGGTATTTCAGGTAGCGCTGGCCGTCGATTTCGATGTCTTCCACCCAGTCTTCAGTAGCCAAGTCGTTCAGCTTACTGCCGCCAATACGCGGATCGACGAACAGGTTCAAACCACTCTTCGTAATGTAATAGTCGCTGCCGCGCGCGGCCTCGCGAATCATGTGTGAAAGCGCACCCAGCGGGAAGTTGTAACCGGCAACCTTGTTTTCGAGCACCACTTTTTCCGAGCCAGGCATGGTAGGAAAATGGCTAATCATCAGGTTTTTCGTGCCACCATTGGTAACTATTCGTTCGCAACCTGAATTTTCTTCCCAATTACCAAAGCCAGAAGAACAATACATGGTCAAGTCGTGCGGACTACCCGTTTGTTCGTAGCGCTCCGCCAAGGCCGTCAATAATTCAAGGGGATTAGCCAAGGCAAGAAAGGCATTCACGCAAATAAGCGATCCATCCTTAATATGGGCAACAGCTTCTTCTGCAGTTACAAACTCAGGCATAGCAACCTCCAGATCCTGGGTTTTGCAGCAAGCTTATTGTAGCGCGAACAGCATCAGGTCACCATTTGCAAAAGCAATAAAAGACCCTTGCGTACTATACGTCATTTTCTCAACAGGGAGTAGGCTAGGTTCCTGTCAAACCACTTTTGCTGTTGGCAAAAGGGCGCACCGTTTCCGATGCGCCCTTGTATCTGAAAGTGCCCCACTGTTCGGCAGAACGTCGGAACCCCTTAGCCTTCGAACTTGTCCATCAGCTCATAGAACTTCTTCAGTTCTTCTTCGTCCATGTGGTAGCCATGCTTGTCTTCTGGATAGGTGCCTTCGCGCACGTCGTCGGCCCAGTCGGCGTAAGCTTCGCACAGGAACGGCAGCAGTTCGGCATAGGTCTTGGCATGGCTTGCCGGTGACGGCATTACGCCATAGGTGTCCATGTCTACCATTTCCGAACCGTCACACGGAGCGCCACCAGCAATGCTGATAACGGGAACGCGCAGGGTTTCGGCGATCTTCTGGGAAACTTCCATCGGGGTCAGTTCGATGGTCATAGCGCCCATGCCGTTTTCCTGATATTCATAGCCCCACTTAAAGATAGCGAATGCGTCTTCGGCGGTCTTGCCAACCTTCTTGTAACCCGTGGCGTTGGTCTGCCAACCAGAAATGGCACCAATATGGCCAAATGTGGGCACATAGTTGTCGGTCATGTACTTCAGGGTTTCATTGGTAACACCCATGGGCAGCATGGAGTCTGCACCGTGGAAGACCAGTTCGGCGCCATACTTCACGGCGTCAATCTTGTCGGCATACATACCAATGGGCATGTAGAAGTTGATGTGAATAACCTTGGTGTACTCGCGGAACTTCTTGATGGTCATACGTGAACCAATGACGTCTTCTTCGAACGTCGTGCCAGAGCGAGCAGAAATCATATGCGGAATACGGCAAATGTCGCAGCCCACCATTTCAGCAGCCAGTGCGAAGAACGGTCCGAGTTCAGCCGGGCACATCTGGACAAGCTTTTCGCCCGCATCCTTCTGCTTCTGAAGATAGTCAAGATTCTTGCGCGCCTTCGAGGCGGTTGACATCTTGATGTCAGCAGTGCTTTCAGCCATTATTCTCCCCTTTCAAAAGGAATCGTGAAAACTAAACGAAGATGAAAGGTTTATGCAACCTATGCATCCAGAGCATCCAGGCGCTCGATAATTTCAGCAACCTGGTCCTTAGAAAGAGAAACCTGGGGGAACTTAAGGAGGGTCTTCATCTTCATACCAGCAACCGGACCCAGTTCAGGGTTGGAAACGAAGCCAGGAATGTATTCGTCGATGATTGCAACGGCACGTTCGTCTTCCAAAATTTCACGGAGTTTACTTGAGCTATTAATTGCCATGGTTCTTCCTTTCTCTTGAACCTCTGTGGTCCCGCCCCCTTGGGCGAGTTGTACCTAACTTATGCGTGGATGCCACCTTCCATGGTGTAGCTGAAGGGCTTAGCCTGGAAAGAAAGACCCGCGCCACCGTCGACGTCGACAACCTTGCCATACATGAAGTCGGAAAGGTTGGTGCACATAGCAACAATCATGCGTGCCATTTCGTCGGGCGTTTCTGCTACAGGAGTTTCGTGCCCACCAGCTGCCTGGGCTTCTGCAAATTCTTCGCCATACAGTTCAACGGTCTTGCCAGAATTGGTAAGGGCACCCGGGGTTACCATGCCGCCAGGAGCCACGCAATTCACGTTAATGCCGTACTGCTTCAGTTCCTTGGCAATACCAATGGTCATGCCCACAACGCCAGCTTTTGCTGCGTTATAAGGCGTCATCATGGCCAGCTTGTACATATCTTCACCGCGATACGCAACGCTTGCAATGGTGACTACCTTGCCGCCATGGCCAGCCTTCACCATAGATCGAGCTGCGGCCTGCACCAGGAAGTACTGGCCCTTCATGTCAGTGTCGATAATGCTGTCGTACACTTCTTCGTCCACGTCCAAGAAAGCGCGTGGCTGCCAGTACGCGGCAACAGGGATAACAATATCGACCGGGCCAAAGGTTTCTTCGGCAAAGTCGACAAGCGCGGCGCAGTCCGCAACCTTAGTAATGTCGGTTTGCTTGAAGGCAATGTCGCCCTTGCCAGCCTCTTTAAAGTGATTAACGATAAGGTCGGCCATTTCCGTTGAACGCGCACCAAATACAACCTTGGCACCACATTCAAGCAGGCGGTTGATAACGAACAGTGCCAGGCCGCCACTGCCGCTTATCACAGCAACCTTGCCCGACAAGTCGAACACACTCGAAATGGGATCGAGATCTTCCAACGCATCTGCCGACATTTCAAACATTGTCTCTTTGTCCATAGCTACCCTTTCTCTTAAATCCACCTTGTGTATATAGAGAGCTAGTCGAACCAGCCTGCTCACTAAGGCGTAGGGGTAATGCAGATATAGCGCGTTTGATGGCTTTAAGTATGGACGCCTGAAGAATGGAAGGTAATACCTAAAATTAGGTATCTATTATGCCTAATATTAGGTATCTATAATATGCAGCAAAAAAGCTTATCTGTTACCCAGCACGCGTACAAGAAGTTCTTGTTTGCTGGATACGTGGAGCTTTTTATAGATATGTGCGATGTGCTTATACGCTGTTGACCTGCTCATATGCAAAGTTGAAGCCACATGCGCTGGCGAAAGCCCCTGGCACATAAGGTCTACCACTTCGCGCTCGCGCGTCGTGAGCAAAGTGCTTAACATGTTGTCGGTATTACTCCTGCGCTTGCCCGGAATGTCTTCGGGCTTGGTGAAAAAGTTCTTATAGAGGTTGCCTAGTTGCGCAACGGCAAAGCGTAGCACTTCCATCTTTTCGTCCGAAAAGCGGCTCGTAATCATGCGATCAAGCGAAAACACCGCACGCGGCAAGCTGTTTAAATCAAAGAGCACGAAGGTGAGCGAACACTTCACGCCGCGCGCCATAATGTAATTGTATTTGAACTCAGAATCAGGAATGCTATCCCAGGAAATCTGCTGGACGTAAGGCATACCGAAGCTTTCGTTGACACTGTCCTGAAACGTATGCGAAGTGGTCTGCAACTGCGAATAATAAGCGAGATACATGTTCGCCCAACGCGGCTTCATGTTCACCAAATGCTGCGCCACCACGTTGCGATTTTCGTCCAGTGTCCAAGCAACGCCTTGATTATAGGGCACGAGTTCGCCAATTTCGTCGAGCACCGTGACCATAAACTGATAGGGGTCGTGCACCTGGCCACAGCTATAGACGAAATCATAAATCTGCTGCCAGGGTATGTCGTGCTTTTTTCGAGCCATTTCTGTCCTCTTTGCTACACCTGCATAAGCCTATGAGACCAGCCGAGAAACTACCCAGTCACGTGCCTTTTGCTCTACAACATCGCGCTTGAGCAATGAAAGATCTTCGCCAAAAAACTGCTTGATAGCATCGACGGTACTCCCCTGGCGCTGCGCCATAGCCGCTGCCTCTTCTTCGAGTTCTTCGGTACTTGCATCCAGTTCAAGCTCTTCAATAAGGGCCTTAAGTACACGTGGCTCCTTTGCTTCAAAAAGGGCGGCACGTCGCAAATCTTCCTGTTGTGCGGCAATTTCTTGTTCGGGGAAAAGATGCAGGTCACCGCCAGAGAGGCGGTCATACTGCATGTTATGTTTGAGTTGCAGGGTCAAATAGTCCAGTTCGTTTTGAATCGCTTCTTCAGGCACTTCTATGTCATAGCAGTCAACAAATACACGCCACAATTCTTCACCTGTCAGCATGACGACCTCCTCAAAATGCCAAAGAGCACCCACAATCTCGATATCATTTGCTCACGCCAACTTCAGTAAGGAGGGCGGTACCTGCAACCGAAAAGACAGCTTCCAGGGCAGACCGCGTAACGCGTAATGGATCGATAATGCCAACTTCCACCATGTTAACGAAGTCACCGGTAGCCGCGTTGTAGCCCATGCCGCTCTTTAGGTCTTCCACTTTTGCAACAAGGGCCGCCCCGTCCACGCCCGCATTTTCAGCAATTTGACGCAGGGGTGCTTTGCAGGCATCAATAGCAATTTGCACGCCCGTGCGTTCGTCGCCTTCAAAACTTTCGGCCAGCTCCGCAAGTACGGGTACCACTTCCAAAAGCGCAATGCCGCCGCCGGCAACGACGCCTTCTTCGACAGCAGCTCGAGCCGCATTCACGGCGTCTTCGACACGCATCTTACGTTCCCATTGCTCGGGTTCGGTGGCGCCCCCCACATAGATGGTTGCCACCCCCGAAACAAACTTGGCCAAACGTTCCGCATGGCGCTTCTTGTTGAAGTCGTATTCGGTATTTTCCACCAAGTGACGAAGTTCGGTAATGCGGCCTTGCACCAACGCTGGGTCGCCATGGCCACCGGAAATAACCGTGCGCTTATGCGTAACCTTTACGTAGTCAGCACTACCCAGTTGTTCACGCGTGACATCGCGCACATTCAGACCCGCTTCCGCTGTCATGTAAAACCCGCCTGTTTGAACGGCGATGTCTTCCATGCGCCAACGGCGTCCTTCGCCATATTCGGGTGCGGTTACGCACACCACGTTCATGTCGCCCTCAAGCCTATTACGCAGCACCAAGGCCAAGGCTTCGCCTTCAACACCATCGGAAATGACCAGGCAATCACGCCCGTCTTCGGCTGCGCAGATGAGTGCCGGAATCAGGTCTTGCTGGTTTTCAAATTTCTTGTCGGTAAGCAAAATATAAGGGTTGTGCAATTCAGCCACCGTTTGCGCTTTGTCGGTTGTCATGTACGGTGATGCAAAACCACGGTCAAACACAATGCCTTCGGCCACATCGAGCGTGGTTTCCAAACGCTTCGAGTCGTCCACGTTCACCATGCCTTCAAGCCCCACCCGGTGAAGTGCTTCGCCAATGAGCGCGCCCAGTTCAACATCCTGGCATGAAATACTGGCAACGCGTGCGATATCTTCTTCGGTTTTGATTGGCTTCGCAGCAGCACGCAAGGCATCTACCGCTGCTTCGCCCGCTGCCTGAATGCCGCGGCGCAGTGCCAAAGGGTCCGCTCCTGCCGCAATGTTTCTAAAAGCACCAGACAAGACAGCCTGCGCGAGCACAATGGCCGTGGTAGTGCCGTCACCTGCGTTGTCGTTGGCAGTAATGGCCGCTTCTTTCAGGAGTTCAAGGCCCATGTTCTGCGCGGCGTCTTCCACGCTCATACTCTTGGCAATAGTCACACCGTCGTTGGTAACGAGGGTGGGTGCATTGCCAGCCGCAGCGTCACCGTAGTCGGCACCGTAGACATTTTCTTTCTGGGGCAGCGCCACATTACGCCCGCGTGGACCCAAGGTTATGCGCACCGCATTGGCAAGCGTGTTCACACCTTCAAGCATTTCATTTCGTATTTCGTCACCGTGAAAAATAGGCATGATTGTTTCCTTAATCTGCTTTGGGCGAACTACTATCACTTTGAAAATACAGCAAGAGTATAGCGAACTATATACCTAATATTAAGTATATTTAGCTCAAGGGAGAACGCTTCAGTTTTCGCTATTCTGTAATAACAAAGTTAACGGACAGGTCGTGCGACTCGAGTGCAGGAACCTTGTCGCTGAGCTGTGCCCTACGACAAAGACCTACCGAAGTGCCCGTAAAGTCCTTCAAAAACGTGTCGTAGAAGCCACCACCATACCCCATGCGAAAGCCCTGTGTATCGAAAGTTAAACCTGGCACCAAGCAGAGCGCGTGTTCAAACGCGACAGGGTCAACTTCCCTGGCGGGGTCTTCCGCTGGCTCTTCCACGCCTAAGCTGCTCTTGACCAAGCCTTCGAAGGAATCGACCTGGTACCACTTCATAGTACGTGTCCCTAGCACGCAGCGTGGCAATGCTACGGTCTTAGCGTCTGCCCAAGCAGCACGAATGATGTCGCGGGTTTCAATTTCGGCGCCAAAGCTGAGGTAGGCCAGAAGCAAATCACAAGATTGGAATTCAGGAAGTTCACAAACCTGCTGCGCAATGGCGGCATCGGCACGGGCGCGATCATCTGCAGGAATGCTCGCACGCAGCTCTTTGAAGTGCTTGCGCCATGCTTGTTTGTCCATGCGCTTCCTCCTTAATAACGAGTGCTGCACTAAGCGCCCAGGTTCAAATGCGCCGCGCCACGGGGTCTTTTAGCCTTAGCCGATGCGTTCCTCTATCACATCCAAGGCAGCAATAATGTTGCGGCGCGAAAGGCTACCAACCACGCGGTCGTCCTGGGTTACAGGCAGCTTCTTGATGCGCTTTTCAGAAAGCAGGTTGAAGGCGTCTTCGGCTTCGGCGCTCGCTTCAATCGATTCCACACGCTTGGTGGCAATACGCATAACGTCCAGGTCGAGCAGGTCGCCCAAGCGCTCGAGGAAATCTTCACTTTCCACAAAACGGAAGTAGTTGAAGCTGTCGATATAGGCACCGTCAGTCTTAGCAAGGTACTTCAAGATATCGCCATCGGACACAAAACCGCACAAGCGCCCCACTGCATCCACGATGGGAAGGCCACTGGTTTCCGTTTCGCGCAAAAGCGCAATGGCGTCGCGCACCGTGGCATTTGCACCCAACACCGGCGCATGGGTGTTCATAACGTCGGCAACCAACCAGGGGCGATCCACGCCAGGCGTCCCCGAAAGATCAAGCGTGCCTTCGCCACGCGCAGAAGCCGCTCCGCCCTGCGCCCCGCGGTCGTGCACAAAAGCAAAAATGGCAGCGGTCACACCAAGCAAAATTACGCACATACCAATAAAGGCCAGGTGGGTGCCCGTATAAGTAAGCTCTACCGCGTTTGCTCCTGCGGGGGCAAAATGCGGCGCAAGACCCGTAAGGCTGACGATAAAGGCCGTACCAAATGCCACGCCTACCTGCATAAAGGTGGAATAGACCGCGTTGCCGTGTTGAAGCACGCTGTTGTCAAGCGAATTCATGCCCCAGGTGTCCATAGGCGTAATGAGGAACTGGATACCCACGGAAAGCACCGTATACACCGCGGCCACTACAATAATGCTCGTATCCATACCAAAGAGCACCACCGCAATAGACATGAGCGCCATGGTGGCCGAACCACCCAACACCAGACCACGCACGCCATAGCGGTCGAACAGACGACCCGCAAGCAGGCTGCAGCCCGCGCCCAACACCGCGCCGGGCAACATGCTCAGGCCCGTCACCGTTGCGCTGTGACCAAGCACGTTCTGGATATAAATAGGCAGCACAACCCCCGACCCAACCAGAGCGGCCTCCAAAAACATAACGATAATGACGGTCGTACGGAAATTGCGCGTCGAAAGCGTTTGCACGCGCAGCACGGGCGTTTCCATATGCAGCTGCCGGTAGGTAAATACGCCCAGCACCACCGCGCCAACAACAATAAGCGACAGTGGCAATACAAAGCTTTCGCTGCTCGTAGAAACCGAAATGCCGTAAAGCAAGCTCACCATGCCAAAGGCCATAAGACCCACCGAAGGCAGGTCGAAAGGAACTTCTTCAAAACCTTCGAAGTTTTCAAGCGCTTTGTAGGCAAATAGTACTAAGCCTGTAGACAGCACAGCCACAATAACAAAGAGGAAGCGCCAACCCACGCTGTCTACCAACACGCCCGAAAGGCTTGGGCCCACGGCAGGCGCAAAACTGATGATAAGGCTCACAATGCCCATGCCCGCCCCGCGATGTTCGCGCGGGAAAATAAGCAGCACGAGCGTAAACACCATGGGCATGACCACACCCGTGGCACTCGCCTGCAACATACGCCCCAGCAACAGTATGGGGAAGTTCGGCGCTACGGCTGCCACTATGCTGGCCGCGGCAAACAGGGCAATGCCACCCACAAACAATTTGCGTGTAGAAAAGCGCCCAAGCAAATAGGCATTCAGCGGAATGACCACCGCTTCAACCAGGGCATAGCCGCTCGTCAACCACTGCACCGTGGTGGCATTCACATTCAGGTCGGCCATAATGGCAGGCAAGGCAGGCGAAAGCAGCGTCTGATTAAGCACCACCAAAAGCGCGCCCACCATGAGCACGGCAACCATCATTTTTTGTTGACTGGTAAGTCCCACTATTTCTTCCCATAAAACAGGCGCCCAAGCCAAGGCGCCGAAGCAACAAAATGTATGCATACACTATACAGTACCTGCGCTATCTTCGAGTAAAATATCAACAAGATTCTAAGGGGGTCACATGGCAAAACATGCGTACCAAACCTATGGAAGCAAGGCAAAGCGCGAACGTCGCGCACTGCGCATATTGGGGCGCATCTTGGGCACTGTTCTTATTCTGGTTGTCCTGGCCATTGCGGGGCTTGCCGCCTTCCTCACTCTGACTGAATATCAACCACGCGCCCAGGAAAAGCTCGAAGCAAACGGCAACAGTACGCGCACGCTTGTGCCCGAAGAAGAATTCACCATTATGACCTGGAATATAGGCTACGGTGCCTTAAGCGACAACACCGACTTTTTCATGGACGGTGGCAAAAAGGTACTGACTGCCACGCCCGAGCGCATCGAACAAAATATGCGCGACTTCGAAGCAGAAATAAGCCAGGTAAATCCCGACATTATACTTTTGCAGGAAGTGGACAGGGACAGCACGCGCAGCAACCACATAGACCAGGCAAAAGCCTTCCATCGCGCCCTGCCGAATATGGTGTCCTACTACGCTACTAATTACCGCACGGCCTTCGTGCCCTTGGGCATCCCACCCTATGGCAAGGTGGAAAGTGGTACACAAACCTTGAGCGCCTTCAACATAAAAGAAGCCTCGCGTCTTGCTCTTCCCCCTTCGTATACCTGGCCCATGAGCACCGTGCAACTTAAGCGATGTGAACTGATAACGCGTATTCCCGTTGAAGGAAGCACGCATGAACTGGTGCTCATCAACGAACATCCCGACGCCTACACCAACGACGAAGGGCGTGCTTCGCAGATGGGCGCTATTCGTGAAACTCTGGAAGAAGAAGTGGCCAAGGGCAACTGGGTTATCGCAGGGGGTGACTGGAATCACTGCTTTTCAAACATCGATAACAGCAAGTATCCCCTTTTGCCAGATCGCACCTGGGAGCCAGGCATGATCGACGTACACACCTATGATGAAGGCTGGCAGTTTGTTATGGACGATTCGGCGCCGACCACGCGCCTGCTTACCTACCCCGTCGTCGACGAGCAAGGCCAGGCAACAGGCAATCCCTTGCAGTGCTACCTCATCGACGGCTTCATTCTGTCGAAAAACGTAAAACTGGTGTCGGTGGAAACGCGCGATTTGAAGTTTAAAGCCAGCGACCACAACCCTGTTGTTATAAAAGTGTTGCTTGAAAAAGACTAGACAGCAGCAGCTAATGCCCGATAATTAAAAGCTGCAATTTATGGTATCTATGCCGAAGGGGCTCACAATATGATTTGTCCGCATTGCGGAAATGAAACGAGCGACGAAAGTCTGCAGTGTGAACACTGTGGAAAGCCGCTTTCCACGGGAGTTAATTGGGGTGTGCGCAAGTCGAGCAACACCTATCGCCCCCAGTATTCGTCTGACACGGAAAAGCTGACAAGTTTCGTAGCCGCCACCCCTACCCTTCATAAATCCAAGCCCCAGGGCCTCAAAATTGCTGCCGGCATTGCTGCCATCGCGCTTGTTGCCGCTGTGGGCTGGATGGGTTTTTCGGCGGCACAAAATGTCCCTACGGCCACGTCCTCGGAGCCTGAAATTAGTTCCGCAGTACGTGCCGAAAGCCGCCTTCACGACGTACTCATTAGCGTAAGCGCGCCCGAACTAGACGACGAAGGCACGCTTATCCCCCTTCAGCTGACCGGTTCAGACGCGAGCAACAACGCGGTCGACGAAGTTGTTTTTGTTAAGGCCGACGGCACCGGACTGCGCCTGCCCACGGGCAACTATGGCGTGCGCCCCTTGGCGTCCCCTATTACGGCTAAAGGTGGGCTCTTCTTATACAACGCTAATAACAAGTGGTTTTCGGTTGATGCCGAACTGGAAGAAGGCGCCCCTGTTGACGCCACGGAAAATGTGAAGCTGGTTTTCGAGCCGGCCGACCCCCTTGACATTACTGAAGAAACCATCGAAACGGCCAAGCAGTACGCCATAGAAGGCGGCAAAAGCGAAGCAGATGCGAACAAGCTGCTTGAAGCTATCCAGGCTTCGGTAAGTTCGGCAAAGGCCGGCGGTGTTTTCTCAAGCACACAGACCTACCGCGGCAAAACCTTCGTGGGCGACGTGCGCACCAATACCGGTTACGTTACTGTCCAGGGCGTGCCCGACGTGCAACCCATTATCACTCGCACCGATTCATTCCTGTTTACGGGCAATAGCCTGTATTACACCGACAATGCCCTGAACAGCGACTATGGACAGGTTGCCCTGCATAGCCGCAACATGTCCACGGGCCAAGAAACCATTTTGGCAACCGACGTGGCCAGGCAAACCAACCCCTGCTTCGTAGACGGACAAATTGTGTACACGTCCAACGAATGGGGCCAGGCTATTAAACGCCTCGACCTGGCTTCAGGCGAAACCATTCCCATGGCAGACCAAATTGGTTACGACTGCACCAAGCTTATCGGCATGAAGGAAGGTGCGGTTATTGCCGCTTCGAGCGACGGAATGCTGCCACAAATTTGCATTGCCCCCCTTGGCGAAGGCGAAACGACATACGTAAGCCTGGGCGACACCTATGGCAACGTGATAGGCATGTTTGGCGACCGCATTTTGGTAAGCATTGCCGACTGGAACACCAGCAAGCTTGTTGCCTACGACCTGGAAGGCACTGTGCTGTGGGAACACGACGTTGTAGATGGCACACAGCTGGGCAAGCAGTGGGTGTACAGCAATAATGTTCTGGCGGCGGTCAGTAGTGGCGGCACGGCCATCGTGCGTGTCGACATGAACACGGGTGACACCCAGGTCTACGACAGCAACGTGGTGTACCTGTTTGAGGTTACGTATATAACGCCTGACAATATTTATTTCGCAGGAAGCAATAACTATGCCAAGTACGACAGCAACGGAACCGCCCTGGCCGCCTATACCATCTATAGCATCGACGTAGCTACGGGCAGCATGAGCGAAATAGGATCCTACGAAGCGCCCCAGGACGAAGATCTTGCCCAGTACCAGCAGAATATGTACTGGAATGAATCTGCCAACACCTGGAGTGACACAAGCGACTACGACAACGGCGGCTACAACAATTACGACGACAGCGGCTACGACAACGAAAATGGCGGCAACGACTACAGTGGCGATTC
>CAJOJB010000006.1:0-6170 GCA_905234635.1 uncultured Eggerthellaceae bacterium
CTGGCTATTTCGAAACAAATAATCGACCTTATGGGCGGCACTATTACGGTGGACTCCATCTACACCAAGGGCAGTCACTTCCAGATTGAAGTCATGCAAAAGATTGTCGACGAAGTGCCCATGAAGTACACGTCTATTTCCAGCACGAAAGACGCGGGTACTTACGAAAACATCTTTGAAGCACCCGACGCTCATGTGCTCATCGTGGACGACAACGACATGAACCGCATTGTGACGCGCAAGCTTTTGCGTTCGACACGTGTTCAAACCGACATGGCATCGAGCGGGCAAGAATGCCTGGAAAAAACAGCTACGACGCGCTACGACGTTATCTTCATGGATCACGAAATGCCCGGCATGGACGGCCTGGAAACCCTGCGCGCCGTGCGTAGTCAGGAAGGTGGCTTGTGCCGCAGCACGCCCATTGTTGCCCTTACGGCCAACGCCGGCTCAGACCGCAATGCCTTCTATGCATCCCATGGTTTCCAGTCGTATTTGGCCAAGCCTATTCACGGGAGTTTGCTGGAAGCTACCCTCTTGCAGTTCCTGCCGCCCGACTTGGTAGAGCGTACGTCTTTACAAATGAGTGAAGAAAGTATCGACGTTTCAACAACGCGCCGAAAGCAGAGCGTGGTCATTTCCGTGGACTCTCCGTGTGACCTGCCGGACAACATGCTCAAAGAACATAATTTTGCACTTATGCCACTGTACGTCATCACCGAACATGGACGTTTCCGCGATCCAGAAGAAATCGATTCCGATAATCTGTTTGCTTACTATGAATCGGGCGGACGTGCTGTTACCGAAGCGGGTTCCGTCGAAGAATACGAAGCGTTCTTTGGCGATTTGTTTAACACTGCATCAAGCGTTATTCATATTACGGTATCTTCGAGCATCGAACGATCCTATACAACAGCATGCCAGGCAGCTGCTAGCTTTAACAATGTGCACGTGGTCGATTCGTGCTCGGTTTCGAGCGGCACGGGCTTACTAGCTCTGTATGCAGCCAAGCTTGCCGGAGAGGGCAAAACGGTTGAAGAAATACTTGAAGCGCTCGACGTATATAAGCGCAAGGTGGTTACAAACTTCCTAATCACGTCATATGAATCGCCTATTGTGCAAACCTATATGCCTGCCCCCATGAGGGCCTTTATCCAGGCATTTTCGCTCGACCTTATTATGAAGGTAGACCACCGCGGGGCAGGTCTTGGAGGATTCAAGGGCGGATACGTTTCGTCGGCTTCGGACAAGTACATTAAGAGTGCCATGCGTCGTGCTAACAGCCGTGGCAATAAGGAATTACTCTTTGTGGTAGTTTCTGGCTGTTCGCTGGAAGAGCAGAAGAACATTATGGAAGTGGTTGAAGCTTTGTCGACGTTCGACCGCGTTATTATGCAGAAGGCATCGGCCACGATGGCGGCAAACGTATGGTTGCATTCCTTCGGTTTTATTTATGCGGAAGAGTAGTTAAAGTATCAGGTGAAGTGTTGGGGTACGTTAGCGCCTTGGCGAAAAGCAAGTGTGGCGTATGTGTTATGAAAGGCGTGTTTGAAAGATGGCAAAAGGAGTATGAGTGAGTCGTACATCGGAATTAATAGCAACGTGGACTAAAGGAGGGTTTAAAGCCATCCTATTTTCCGACGAATGGAGTCTGCGCGAACGTCTCTTTGCCCTCGCTGGCGCGGTGGGCAGCTTTGCCGTGCTTGGCGTTGCCATCATTACGGGTCTTGCTGGGCAAGGTTTTGCCATAACCGCTGGGCTCTTTGCTGCTTACGTTGCCTATGTTGTCTGTTTTTTGTTGGCCCTAAAAACAGGCAAGATAAATTTATATGGTTCGGTTATCGTTGTCCTGGTTGCCTATATTGCTTTTCCTTTGGGCTACTTCCTGGGCGGTGGCGCAAACAGTGGTACCGCTACCTGGTTTGTTGTCATCCTTTTATTCATTGCAGCGGTGTTCCCTAATAAGTATTTCTGGGTCTATTCTGCTATTGCCACTGCAGAATTTGCGTTTATGTCTTTCTATTCTGCCATCCATCCCGAATCGGTTGTGCCACTAAACGACCCGGTGCTGGTAAATGTCGACACCTTCTTTGCGGCCGTGGTTGTGGGCTGGCTCGTGGCAATTCTTGTAAGGTATCAGAGCAGCATTTTTGAACGTGAAAACAAGCGCGCTAACGAACAAAAGGAAGAAATTCAGTCGCTTTCCGATGCCCAAAGCCGTTTCTTTAGTTCTATGAGCCACGAAATTCGCACGCCCCTGAACACCATTATCGGCTTGAATGAAATGACCCTACGCGACCAGCAGATTACCGAAGAAATTGCTGAAAACGCAACCAATATTCAAAACGCCAGCCGCATGCTGCTTTCGCTTATTAACGATATTTTGGACCTGTCGAAAATCGAATCGGGTCGTATGGAACTTTCGGAAGCCCAATACGAAACCTCGCGTTTGCTTTCTGACGTAGTTAATTTGTTGTGGAGTAGGGCGAAGGAAAAGGGTCTGCGATTCGAAGTGAACGTGGGCGAAAATGTTCCCAGCATGCTCTATGGCGACGAAATGCGCCTGAAGCAGGTGATAGTTAATATCCTCACCAACGCCATTAAGTACACCGAAGAAGGTTCTGTTACTTTGTCGCTGAGCGGCGAAAAACGTGGCGCGAACGAATTCCTTTTGCGCGTCGATGTGGACGACACCGGCGTTGGTATCCGCAAAGAAGCCTTGCCGTATCTGTTCGATAGCTTCAAGCGAGTGGATACCGCGCGCAATCGTAATGTGGAAGGCACTGGTCTGGGCTTGGCTATTTCCAAGCAGCTTATCGACCTTATGGGTGGCACCATTTCGGTTGACTCCATTTATACCAAGGGTAGTCATTTCCAGGTTGAAGTTGCGCAGCGCATCGTTGATGCTGAACCCATGGAATATTCGGCCCTAACGCGCAAGACTACCGACGGTCCGTATACGACGGTTTTTGAAGCGCCGAATGCGCACGTGCTTATTGTCGACGACAACGACATGAATCGTATGGTGTCGCGCAAACTTCTGCGCGCCACCCGCGTGCAGACCGACGTGGCTGCAAGCGGCCGTGAATGTTTGGAAAAGACAGCTCTTACGCACTACGACGTCATTTTTATGGACCACGAAATGCCCGACATGGATGGCATTGAAACCTTGAATGCCCTGCGCGAACAGGCGGGCGGCCTCTGTCGCGAAACCCCCGTTATTGCCCTCACGGCCAACGTGGGTTCCGACATGAATTCCTTCTATATTTCCAAGGGCTTCCAAGCATATCTGGCCAAACCAATCCACAGCAGTTTGCTGGAGGCAACACTGTTGCAGTTCCTGCCTCGCGACATGATCGAGCGGTCGGCGGAAACGATTAGCGACGAAGTGTATGACATTACCACCACGGCAAGGCGCCAGCATGGCGTTGCGGTTACGGTGGACAGCCCTTGTGGCTTACCCGAATACATGCTGGAAGCAAACAATATCAGGCGCATGCCCTTCTATATCATTACGAAGGAAGGTCGCTTCCGCGATGTTGAAGAAATCGATTCCAACAACCTGTTTAACTACTTTGAATCTGGCGGCACGGCCGATGCGGCACCTGCATCGGTAGAAGAATATGAAGCCTTCTTTGGCGATGTTTTGTCCCATGCCGAATCGGTGATCCATATTTGTGTTTCATCGACCTTGGGCGGGTCGTATGCCAATGCCTGTAAGGCGGCGGCCAGTTTTGACAACGTGCACGTGTTTGACTCGCACTTAATGTCAAGCAGTATGGGTCTTGTTGCGCTCCGGGCGGCCGAATTGGTGAAAGAAGGCTGGGAAACCAGGATTTTGCTCGAAGAACTTGAAGAATATTCCGACCGTATCGTGGCAACCTTCCTTATTCCTGCCATCGATTCGCCCATTATTCAGCATAGCATGTCTTTGCCATTACGCCTGATAGTACGTGCTTTTTCATGGGAACCTGTTATGCGTATTAGGCGCCGTGGCCTAACCCTGGCCGGATTCCAAGGTGGCTATGTATCGTCTGCGTCGGACAAGTATATTAAGTCGGTTATGCGTACAGCAGCCAAGACCGCCGACAGGAGTATTTTGTTTGTAACCTATGCGGGCTGCAGCCTTGAAGAACAAGAAGAAATCCTTGCTAAGGTCAATGAATTGTCCGACTTCGAACAGGTGGTTATGGAACAGGCATCAGCTACGGTCGCAGCACGAACCTGGATGCATGCCTTTGGTATCACCTATGTTAAAAAGCAGTAACTTAAAGGCGGCAAGTGCTTGACAGGGCACTTCGCTGTGCTAAAGTATCCTGCATGTTACACGTTCAGGCACATATTCTCCTTTCTTCTCGATTGACGCGAGAATCGCGTTGCGCCTGCCTTTCTTCTTATTATTATCGATACTTCTAGCACACGGTTTCGCGTGCTAGATTTGCGTATGCGCCCTGTGCGTGCGTATGTCTTTGTGCCGTAGTCGTGTGCACCATCTAAAATGCCCGGTAGGTTGAATGTGTTGAAAGAAGAAAACGATGTTTTGGAAAATAATGGTCATAGTTTTGTTCATTGCCGTGGTTGTTGGCGTGGGCATCTATACCAGAAGCAATAGTAAAAGTGTTGACGGTTTTATTTTGGGCGGGCGCAATGTGGGCCCGTGGCTTTCGGCTTTTGCCTTTGGCACGAGTTACTTTTCAGCTGTAGTTTTTATTGGTTATGCGGGTCAGTTTGGCTGGAAATATGGCATGGCGGCAACCTGGGCGGGCATTGGTAATGCGCTTATTGGCAGCTTGCTTGCCTGGTGGGTGCTGGGCCCGCGCACGCGCGAAGTAACCCAGCGCTTACGCGCGGCAACCATGCCCGAATTTTTCGGGAAACGTTATCAGTCAAATGCTCTGCGCATTGCCGCGGCTGTCATTATCTTTATCTTTCTCATTCCATATACCGCAAGTGTTTACAACGGTTTGTCGCGCTTGTTTGCCATGGCCTTTGGCGTGCCCTATGAAGTTCTGGTAGTGGGAATGGCCCTTGTGACCTGCGTATACGTGGTTCTTGGTGGCTATATGGCCACGGTTGTAAACGACTTTATACAGGGCATTGTTATGCTGGTGGGCATTGTAGCGGTTATTGTAGCTGTCTTGCAAACCCATGGTGGCTTGTCACAGAGCGTGGTTGAGCTATCGCAAATCCAGCTTGAAGGTAGTGCGCTTTCTGGTCCCTTTATCAGCTTTTTGGGGCCCGACTTTTTCAACCTGATGGGTGTGGTTATCCTTACTAGCCTGGGTACCTGGGGTCTACCGCAGATGGTGCAAAAGTTCTACGCCATAAAGACGGGTCCTGCCATTAAGCAAGGTGCTATTATCTCGACTCTGTTCGCCTTTGTGGTGGCGGGCGGTAGTTACTTCTTGGGTGGCTTTGGTCGCTTGTTTGGCGACCAGATTGCCTACACTGAAGCAGGCGTGCCCGTGTATGACTCCATTATGCCCACCATGCTGTCGAACCTGCCAGATATGCTTATTGGCTTAGTAGTAGTGCTGGTACTTTCGGCGTCTATGTCGACTCTGAGTTCGCTCGTGCTTACGTCTTCTTCGGTACTTACGCTCGACCTTATTAAGGGCAACATAGTGAAGGAAATGGAAGAGCGTGTCCAGATTACCTGGATGCGCGGGCTGCTGGTGGTCTTTGTGGCTGTTTCGGCTGTTATAGCTCTGGTTCAGTATCGCAGTTCGGTTGCCTGGATTGCCCAGCTCATGGGTATATCGTGGGGCGCCATTGCTGGTTCTTTCTTGGGGCCCTTCCTGTGGGGTTTGTACTCCAACCGCATTTCGAAGGCAGCCGTATGGACTAGTTTTGCCATCGGCGTGGGTTTGACCAGCATAAATATGATTCTTGGTTTCTTTGGTGCAGCCTTTATTGCATCGCCCATTAACGCTGGTGCTTTGGCAATGTTGCTTTCGCTGGCGGTAGTGCCCTTGGTCAGCTTGGTTTCGCCCAGCGTGCCCTTCGAGGTCAATCCGCCTACGCCTGAAGGCGCTATCGACCGTGAATACGCGCGCGATCTGGAAGGCCAGGAACGCTTCGATGCCGCCGAACCTCTCGAGCAACTCTAACTGGGAAATTGGGGACGGAGGATTTTTCCCAAAAGTGGGAAAAATCCTCCGTCCCCAATT
>CAJOJB010000006.1:6179-27855 GCA_905234635.1 uncultured Eggerthellaceae bacterium
GAAAAATCCTCCGTCCCCAATTTCCCACTTTTGGGAAAAATCCTCCGTCCCCAATTTCCCACTTTTGGGAAAAATCCTCCGTCCCCAATTTCCCACTTTCATGTGCTATTCGCTATAATACGAGCGTTGATAATTCAGACATGGTAGAGGCGCAGAATTCAAGAGTAGCTGCCGCAATGGTCCGGAAAGGCCGGCAAGCGAAAGGGTGTTCTGCCGAAGGTTTTGCAGGCTTTCCGGTCTGCCCAGCCTGGGGTTCAGCGAAATACGCTGTTCACTGTCGCAAAATGCGGAGAGCTACTATGGCAAGCAAGCGTGAATGCAGGCCATGGTGGGATCCATGGCCTGTTTTTACGTAAGGAGCAAGAATGGAAATCGTCGGAAGCTTTTGGGCGCTCGTACCGCCAATCGTTGCCATCGTTTTGGCACTTATCACCAAGGAAACCTACAGTAGTTTGTTTGTAGGCATCCTGGTTGGTGCTGTGCTGCTGGCTTTAAGCGAAGGTGGCAACTTTCTTACCGACCTGCTGGACTATCTAACCTTAGGCTCGGTTGGTGGTTCGGAAGATCCCAACGTCGGCTTCATTGCCGCTATTGCCGACTCCTGGAATGCGGGTATTTTCGTGTTCCTGGTGTTGCTGGGCATTATGGTGGCTCTGGTAAACGCCAGTGGTAGTGCCGCCGCCTTTGGCAAGTGGGCCGCCACGCATGTTAAGTCGCGCACCGGCGCGCTTCTGGCAACCTTCTTCCTGGGCATTCTGCTGTTTATCGACGACTACTTCAACTGCCTAACCGTTGGTGCCGTCATGCGCCCTGTAACCGATGAACAGAAAATCAGCCGCGCCAAGCTTTCCTACATGATTGACGCCACCGCGGCTCCCATCTGCATGATTGCACCCATTAGTTCCTGGGCCGCTGCGGTTTCCGCTACCGCCAGCGACCTGGACACGGGCATTACCGGCATTCAGTTGTTTATCCAGGCCATTCCCTATAATTTCTATTCTCTACTAACCATAGTATTCGTGGCGGTCATTAGCATTATGGGCTTCGACTATGGCCCCATGGCCAAGGCTGAAATGGCTGCCTACAAGGAAGGCGTGCTGGGCAGCTTGGGCCACGAAGAGGTGTCAAGCAAGTCTAATGCAAGCCTGCTCGACATGATTCTTCCCGTCATTGTGCTCATTGTTTCATGCGCCATTGGCATGATGTACGTGGGTGGCTTCTGGGATGCTGAGGCCGACGGCTTCATGAACTTGCCTGTGGCCTTTGGCGACACCGATGCTTCGGTTGGCTTGCCTTGGGGTTCCATCATTGCCGTCATGTTTGCCTTTATCTACTTTGTTGCGCGCCGCGTTATTAGCTTTAAGGAAGCAACGGCTTGTTTCGTGGATGGCTTCAAAGCCATGGTACCGGCGCTGCTTATTCTGACCTTCGCGCTTACACTCAAGCTAACCACAAGTGCCCTGGGTGCTGCCGACTATGTAGCTGGTTTGCTGGATGGGGCAGGCGCACTCTATAGCTTCTTGCCGGCCATCATCTTCCTGGTGGCTCTGTTCCTGGCATTTAGTACGGGTACCAGCTGGGGCACCTTCGGCATTCTTATTCCCATTGTGGTGGCGGTGTTCCCTGCAGATTCCACGCTGCTGGTAATTGGTATTTCGGCCTGCTTGGCGGGCGCAGTATGCGGCGACCATATTTCGCCCATTTCGGATACCACCATCATGGCGAGTGCTGGTGCCAACGTGGATCATATCCAGCATGTGAATACGCAAATCCCTTATGCCCTTACGGTGGCTGGGGTAAGTTTCGTGTGCTTCCTCGTGGCGGGCTTTGTGCAGAACTGGGTTATCTGCCTTGCCTTGGGTCTTGCCCTCACTGTTGCGGTTGCCTTTGTGCTCAGCCGCACCGTTGGTCAGAAAGTTGCTGCCTAGGCACAGGGGTGCTCAGTCTTATTTGTGGGGATTTATTGAATGGGTTTGAGTACCTCAAAGGACCCAGGCGGACTATAAGCAGTAATGATTTGAGGGCGGAGCAAGTTTGCTTCGCTTACGGCGTGAAGTTTTTACGGGTTGAACAATTCCGATGACGAGGGTGGGTGCGAAGCGCCTGCCCGAAAAAGCGGAACAAAATATATAGGACTTCCTTTAACCTTTAGGTTGAAGTAAAGAAAAGTAGAAAGGAAGTCCCACATGAATTATGACACAGCCGCTGCAGTTACATGCCTGACATCTGTTTTCTTAGAGATTCTCGAGCATGATTTTCCTACTCTGAAATCCTTCGAAGATGACGTGGTCGAGATTGGATTCGCTACCATGCTGGTCTTACGGCAGACCACAAGGTACGGGAAAGAATAGAGGAAGTCTGACCCGTAACAAGTTCACGCAATCCCCTGCGTTCTAGCAGTTAAGTTTTAGGGGGATTTCATCCTAAAGGTTTCTTTCTCGGGTGATTACAGATTAGGGGTTCCTCCGCTACCCTGTAATCGTCGAAAAAACAAAGAGAAAGGAACCCCGCATGGACAATCTTACACGCTTGGCAGCCGAAGCGCTGGCAGAATGCTTCACCAACATCATCGAATCATGTGATGACTTCGCCTCTTTCGAGCGTGCTGCGATGCAAACTGGCCTTGAGTCGATGGCTTCGGCTATGCAGATGGTACTGGAGCGCCACGATGATAATCTTTCCAAGAAGCGCCCAGCTGGCTCAACGGTGCACGACCGCAAGAGCCGCACTCTTCTTATCGAATGCGGACAGGTAAGCTTCTCCCGCAGGATTTACCGCGACGCGCACGGCAGACAATTCCGTCTTCTCGACGAAGCGCTCGGCATAAAGGAGCATTCGCGCATCTCGCCTGGCGCCTTCGAGATGGTGCGCGATGATGCCTTATGTGCAAGCTACGCACGTGCCGCAGAGATTCTCTGCCGCCACACGCATACATCCCTCTCGCGCGTATCGGTGCAGGCAATCGTGCGGGAGGCCGGATTGCTTGCACTTAAGCAGGTATCAAAGGCAGCAGACAATCTTTTCTCGTTAGGTCTTGCGCCTGCTGGTGTCAGAAAAGAAAGCGTCTTGTGCGTGGAAGCCGACGGCACTTGGGTGGCACTTCAAGGCGAAGACAAGGCGAAAGCCGAGGTCAAAGCCATAACTTCCTACGCAGGCAAGGGTGAAGACGGGCGAGACCGTCCTGTTATGAGTGCCTGGGTGGGAGATCCTGCAAGCGCTTGGATGGTTGCCGTTGCGCGCACAGGAGCTGTCTATGACCTCTCAAAAATCGAAACGATTCATCTGGGAAGCGACGGAGAGGCATGGTGCAAGGCGGGAGCTAAATTCTTCCCAAGTGCCGAAGTGGTGGGGCATCTTGACCGCTGGCATCTGCTCAAAACCATACGCTGGGCGCTAGATGGCCCTGACGTATGGAACGTGTGGTCGGCATGCGAGAGCGGGTATGCAAAAGATGCAGTCGATATGCTGGCGCCGTGCGCTGAAAAAGATGAGAAGGTTGCTCGATTGTCTAGCTACATCGCCAACAACGCCGACATCATCGGCGTTCCCGGGCCTGCCATGGGCACGATAGAATGCGACAACGCCACCGTCTACAAGTCAAGACTTGGTGGGCGCAGGGCCTGGTCGAAAGAGACGCTGTCTGCCATGGCGTGTCTTTTGTCGCTTAAGGCTTCGAAGATAGATCTGCCAAAACAACCCATTGAGCAAAAACGGGTCTGGGAAGTACCTGTTGGGTTAGCGGCGGGTCAGGTGGTAAAATCTGCGGGTAGCGGATACGAACCACCTTCTGGCTCCCTACAGAGAAACGGAACCGACGATCACGCTTTCTACGACTACGTGGTCAATGGAGACTGGCGTGCCATCCCCCAATAACTTAACTGCCATCCCTGCGTTATTAGAACTTGCTGTTTGTGCTGTTCAAGCGTATAATCTCTTTAGGCACAAGTGCCTTTGTTTTTGCGTACTGTTGAAACAAATATGCAACAACAAGAAGTACTTTTGCTTAATAAGAGAACGTGCTATTTCGTGGTTTAAAAGGAGAAACGCATGAGCACAACTCACAAGCAGGAAGAAACAATTCGTCGCGCGCTTTTCGCAATCGCGGTTACGGTCCTTGCCGCAACATTTTTGGTTGCGGTTGTAGGAACTGCCAGTTCTTGGTTGGCATTTGCCGACGAAACAAGTGCTGCTTCAAGCGCTGAAATAAGTGCACAGGCGCAAAGCGAATCCGCAGATGAAGCGGCAGAAAGCGCAGCAAGCGCTGGAAGTGCGACAAGCGAAGCAGCTACCAGCGAAGCCGCTACGAGCGAAGCAGCTACCAGCGAAGCAGCTACGAGCGAAGCAGCTACCAGCGAAGCCGCTACGAGCGAAGCAGCTACGAGTGAAGCATCTTCGAGCGAAGAGCCCACTGGCGAAGCAAGTAGTTCCGACGCTGCTGAAGACGCTGCTCCAGCAGCAGATACTTCTTCAAGTAGCGAAGAAGCGGCAAACAACGGCACGCAAACCAATTTTGCGAATGGAAGGCTTTCTGCTTCAAGCAAAGGCTATTCGGTGGAACTTTCCTACACAGCTGCGGCACATATTCCTGCAGGTGCCAGCCTTGCGGTATCCGAGCTTGTTAGCGGCTCGAACGAATACAACACATATGTGAATCTTGCAGCTGAAGAAGTTTATAGCGAAACTCCGGGTGTTCTGCCCTACGCACGCTTCTTCGACATTACCATTCTGGACGCACAAGGGGCTGAAGTGCAGCCTGCTGCAGCCGTTTCGGTGAAGATCAACTTAAAGGACAGTAAGCTTAATAACGAAGACGTTGAAGTGGCTGCAGTTCATATCGCTGACAACATGAAATCTGCTGAGGAGGTACCGCTTCAGGTTACCGATCAGGGCAGTGCTCAAGTAGCCACGATTCAGGCGGATAGCTTCAGCATCTACGGCGTGGTGTCTTACTACACGGTGGACTTCTATTTTGAAGACGCTGAATACCACATGGCAGGCGGCTCTAACATGCCGCTGTCCGAACTGTTTAGCAAGCTGGGAATTACGCGCAGTGTGGCTGAAGTGGAAAGCGTAGACTTTACTAACGCCGAACTTGTTTCCTTTACCCAAGACGGCAGCGACTGGACCATTGAGTCCCTGCAACCCTTCAGCACCAGCGAAACGCTGACAATCACCTTTACCGATGGCACCACTATTACCATTGGCGTGGAAGACGCTACAACGGATTACTATGTCAGCGGCGGAGATGTGCTATTCCGCTTTGACGATGCTACTGGCAAACTGACCATCCGTCCCAAGAACAGTCTCGGCGGCGCATCGGGCAGCGCTGTGTTCAAGAGCAGCATTGAAAATAAATCCGGTTGGAGGCTTCCCGACAATGTCCGCTCCCAGATTAAGGAAGTGGAGTTCCAGGGAACTTTAACGGTTAGTAACGGCGTTGTGCTGAACTATATGTTTGCGGACTGCACGGCACTTGAAAAGGTTACCGGTCTGGAGCACTTCGATACTTCGGATGCAGGCGGTCTGGCCCGTATGTTCTCGGGCTGCACCAGTCTTAAAGAAATAGACTTAAGTTCCATGAAGAACACCGGAAGGATGCAGAACATGCAGAATATGTTCCGTGATTCCGGTGTCGAAACGGTCAAGATGCCCGGCAGCGATTTCAAACTCAAAGACAATGCTCTTCTTGCCAATATGTTCCAGGATTGTAAAAACCTGAAAACGATCGATATGAATGGCTTCAAGCCAAGCAACGCAAAGAATATGTCCAATATGTTCAAGGGCTGCACTTCGCTGGAGGAGCTTGATGTTTCAAGCTTCGGAACCCTTACACATATAGTGAATATGGATGGCTTCGTTGAAGGCTGTACGGCCCTTACGACCCTGAACATCGACAATCTGGACAATTCCCGTATCGGCCCCACCAGCGATAGAGGGCATACTTCCAGCGAAGCTGACAGTGGCATTACCGGAGCACCGGATTACGGCCGCGCATTGTTTGGCAAGGATGGTAACGGTAAAGGAAAGAGCATCGATACGGAGCTTCCCAATTTAACCACTATTTCCGCTAAGAATTCCAAGGTGTGGATGGTCCACAATAACCGTGGCGTTCCGGGTAACGAGTATTACAATGCGGCAAACGACAGCGAGATCTACTACTTCACCAAAAAGCAGATGACCTTTGCAGCGGATGCAGGTGGTGTAACGACACAAATCACCACCGACAGAGACTACATCGACCTTATTACAGACCGCGACGGCGCAAATGTACCTACAGTCGACCCGGCACAAAATCCGCTACCGGATGCTTCCAAGAACATCAACATCAAAGACGGCGACTTGAATACCAATGGCGCGGGCATGCTGGCGCCGGGCGTATACACCATAAAGTCGGAAGACAGGACAACTCCTGCAGAACCGGCTATGTGCGATACCTATTACCGCATCGCGTATCTCGGTGAAGTACCCTACGAGGTTACGGGCATTGATGATGACGATGAAGAGCTTATCGTAGTTGAGGGGAATGACAACACCTACATCAACACACAATATAAGGATTGGCCTACCACTGGCGATTATGTAATAGATCGCAGCAGCAAACCAATCAAGATCACCTATAAAGAAGCAGCCGTCGACATGAACGGCCGAAAAGCTGACGTTGTCATCACCATTACGAAGATCACCTTTAAGGATCTTGACAGGATCCCTACTGATCCGGATTATACCGGGGAAGGCAGACGTGAGCACGAAAATAATAACTATGTCAACGGATGGGAGGAGGATGGAATTTGGTATCAGTCCTACTTCAGGCCGGTGCTTCAAGCCAATAAGAGCGACGGCATCAGGTTCCACAACTATGTCAAGGATGGCAGTCATGATTCTCCTAATCCTGAGGATTCACACAACTGCCTGAGCAAAGGCTCCGGAACGGACATTGATTTTAAGATTGAGATCAAGGGCGCGCCCGCAGACACTTCCTTCGTTTTCAAGGGCGAAGACCTTGACGTGGCTGCAAACCAGAACTGGATAGCCGACTCGGACGACGCATGCAAAGACAAGCTTCCCGTGCAGAATGCCATTTACGGAGATGGCGGCGAAGGCTTCATACTGGGCGCTGGAAATGACGTCGGAACCCTTAAATTTGCCGAACACACAGGACTTGTTGCAATAGGCAATAAGGTGATTACCACAGGCTCCGACCCGGATACCTCCTGGTCCGAGTTTACCGTTAAGGCAGATGCGCAGGGGGCAAGCTACACCTGGACCAGCGGCATCGCCTGTACGACACATGCCTTAAGAAACACCAAGCCTCAGAATGCAGGTTCCACAAAACTGCAGCTGCAGGCGCTTAAAGTACTTCTGAACGGCACCCTGGCGAACGATCAGTTTGAATTCAAATTGGAGCAGACGGGTAAGACACCGGACTCCGCACCGGATCCGACTAACAATGATCAGACAAAGAAAAATGACGCTAACGGAAAAGTTACCTTTGATGTGATGGAGTACGGACCGGCTGTTGACGATGGCTACTTCCCGGGTGCAAATCCTGTTACCTATACCTTCAAGGTAAAGGAGAAAATCCCTACTGACGCACAGACTATCAGTGGATACAAGGTCAAGGACAGCATCATCTATGACGAAACTGAGCATACGATCACTGTAGTGATCACACCACCGGCAAATGAGACGGAGATGATACGAGGTATCAAAGCGGAGATCTATGTTGACAAAACGCCTGGTGCAGGCGTTACTCCGGATGAGACTGTATGGCATCAGGATAAGGATTGCGTAGACTGCAGCAATGGCTCCATGGAGTCCATAAGCGAAGACGCATGGTATGACGAAGACGGCAACAAGATAGACGACCCGAACCCGATTTCACTTTCTTCGCTGGAGTTCAAGAATACTGAGCTTGAAACCACGGTCGAGGTTCCGGTTGAAAAGATATTGGAAGGCCGTACCTGGAAGGACAGCGACGCTTTCGGAGCAGCGCTGGAGCTTGAGGCGGAGGATAACGATACTCCGATGCCTGAAGATGTGAAAACCAGTGCCGACGATATACGGTATTCGGAAGTGGATATTACGAGCGAAGATACTCCAGTAAAGAACGACGACGATAAAGTTATCGGGTATAGCGATTCTTTTGGTGCAATCACCTATACAGCAAGTGATATCGGTAAAACCTATGAATACATTGTTCGTGAGCTGACTCCAGCAGAAGACGAGCTAGATGCTATTCCTGGTATTACCTACGACAAGGACACAAAATACACGGCGAAGGTTGCTATTACGCTGGACGATACCGATCCTGACAATCTTAAGCTGGTTGCCACACTAACAGTTAACGATGAAGAAGACGACCAGGCGCGCTTCACCAATAAATACAACGCCAACAAGACCGTCTACAAGATGGACGCCATGAAGAATTATCACAACGTGAACACCGGGGACGGCATGCCATTGGAGGGCGGCGAATTTGAATTTGCCCTAAAGCCTATTGGGGATAATGCTGCAATCGCTCCGATGCCTAAGGATGCTACTGGCACAGGAGCAGACCGCATTTACACTACTGAGAACGATGCAGACGATGGCGACATCGACTTTGAAGATGTAGATGCTAAAGATATAAACGATGGCTTAGGCGATGGCTTGCTCTTTGATTATCAGGCGCTTCTAGATGCAGGTGTATCCGATGAAGCCCTGCACACAGACGAAGGTGTGGATTTCGAATATGAGATGTGGGAGCTCATTCCAGGCACTAGTGGCGGTCCTGACCTAAAAGATGGTGAGACTCTCGTCAACAATAACGACGGTACCTGGTCGGTAGTTGGAGACGATGGATACGAAATTGTCTATGACGGGATTCATCATACCCGCAAAATTACGGTGAAAGTTGTTATGACTGAAATCGATGGAGTCATGACCCCCGTGCTTGATGTAGAAGGGCATAGTGACGACCACGCAACAGACTTCTACATCGATAAAGATGGTCAGGCACAGGACGTATCTAATATTCCTGACTACGATGCCAAAAAGAGACACTTCAAGGATAGTGATGACGACCTAGGTGCTCCAATCTTTATTAACTACTACTTCAATCAGAGTTATGGCAGCATCGAAATCACCAAGGTTTGGGACGACGCCGACGACCAGGACGGGATCCGCCCGGACTCCGTTGTGGTTAGCATTGAATGCGACGAAGGTGACCTTGAGATTGATGACGTGACTATTACAGGTGATTCCTGGAGTGAGACAGTAGATAGTCTTCCTGTTTATGAACTCGATATTGCTACTGAGCAGCTTAAAAAAGTTACCTATATAGTAAAAGAAATTAGCAAGCCCGCAGGTTACGAAGTAACGTATGACCCCGAAGAGTTGGAATTCCAATTTGACGAAGACCAAGATTTCAAAGTCGCGCTTACCATTACTAACAAGCACGTTCCCGGACAGGGTGCGGTTGAAGGCGACGAAACTTGGGGCGGCAGGGGCCAGACCCAGACAGGCGTGCCGAAATACGACGTTAACCCCAATAACCCAGTTACGCCAACAAATTTGGTGAAGCCAGACGTGGAAGGCGCGACGATTAGCGACGACGGCAAGACGGTCACCATTCCTGGTGAAGGCAGTTATGTCTTAAACGACGACGGCACCATTACCTTTACGCCCGAAGAAGACTTCGTGGGCGACCCAACACCAGTGGATGTAGAAGGCACCGACAAGCAGGGTAATATTTGCACGGCAACCTATACGCCGCATGTGGTGGACAACGTGCAGAGCGTTTCGAAGACGCGCAAGATTACCTATGTTTACGACGACGGTTCACCGGTATTAGACGATAGCGGCCAACCCCTGGTTGTTGAATTTTCAGCAAACTTTGTGCGTACAGGAACGGTGGACCCAAAGACGGGAGAAATTACGGGCTGGGAAGCATGGACACCCGTTTCTATACCGGCGGAAGAGTCTCCTGAAATTGAGGGCTACACACCAGACAAAGCAACTGTTCCTGAAGTTACGGATGTAATACCAGAAAACTGGCCCGAAGACGAAGTAGTTACGTATACGAAGAAGCCCGTGCCTGGGGCTATAACCTGGATTGACGGGTCGCCATATAAGACCAAGGACCAGGTGCGCAAGGTACAGACGGGCACGCTAACCTATAAGCTGGGCGGATCGCCTTTGGCAAATGCCAAGCTCATCGATCCAAACACCGGAGAAGAAACCGATGCGCTTGAAGTGGACGTATACGAAAACGGCGTAAAAGTTGGCACGTACAAGCTCGACCCAACGCCTATTGAAAACGAAGACGGCACCATTTCCTTTAACATTACCTTTACGCCTGAAGGCGACTATACGGGCACACCACCTTCAATTACCCTGCGTGTATACGACGAAGCGGGCAACTATGCCGACGGCATCTATCAGCCAGAAGTAGTTGGTGACACACCTACGCCAGAGCCAACGCCAACGCCTACGCCTTCGCCAACGCCTTCGCCGGACAAGAATACGCCAGCCGCTAACAAAGCGGGTACCGCAAAGACGGCAGACGAAGTACCCCTAGCTCCACTGGGCGCAATAACGCTTGTGGCAGTTGCCGGCATGGCCTTTGCCGCTTGGCGTCGCAAATTAGCTGGATGATAAATGATAAATTGTACCGGGTACAATTTATCATTATCATTCTCGGACCTGGCATTTTGCCAGGTCCTTTTCGTTAAAATGATAAAATGTACCCGGTACAATTTATCATCGGCCGATACAATTTATCAATATGATTTATGCCCCAGGTTTTTCGCTACAATAGGTGGTGACAAAAAGGGGGTGAACCTATGTTGTATCAACTCATGAATAAAGACGTGGTGGTGGCTACCTACGAGGAACACTTTGCTACCGGACGGTACACCTATACCGAAGTTGAGCGTACCGACCAATACCTTCCGCATGGGTTTACCACTATCGACGACTGGATCGACGGCCGTCAGATTGCCAAGCATCGTGTTGCCATAGAAAAGCTTATGCGCGAACTGGGGCTTACCACGCGCCACGACTTTATTGTCATGGTGCGCTGTTTGTCTCTTACAGACACCTTTTGGATGAAGCGCGCCGACGAGCCCTTAACCTGGGAAAACGTCTCGCTTTACCGCAACCCCTTCGACGATGTTATTGCGCGTATTGCCTTTGATGGCACGGGCATGTATGGGCGCGCCAATTCGCCTACGTCGCCCGAATTTGCCACGTCGGGTTCCTTTGCCAAGTGCTGGGTGCGCGAAGGGGCTGGAACAGACAGTCGGATTTTCCTGCTTAAGCGTGGCTCCGAAGGCTGGGCCAATGCGGGCTTTGAACCCTATTCCGAAGCGTTGGCGTCCCAGGTTCTGGCCGCTGCACGCATAGACCATGTGCCCTACACCATAGAAATGTTCCACGGCAAGCTTGCAAGCAAGTGTCCCCTGTTTACATCGGAAGAGGTCGGTTTTGTTTCGGCGCACCGTTTCTTTACAGGACCCTTCGACATAGACGACATGCTGGCGTTTTGCGCAGAGCATGGGGCTGAAGACGCCTTCCGCGAAATGGTAGTTATGGATGCCGTTATGGCAAACGTGGATCGTCATTCTGGCAACTACGGCTTTCTGGTAGACAACGCAACAGGTGAAGTCCTGCGTCTGGCACCGCTGTTCGACCATAACATGACGCACTTGCCTATGATGATGGAGCAGGACGACTTCGACGAATACTTGAGCCTTATTGGACCAAAGATCGGAGACGACTTTGTAGTAGTTGCGCGCGCGCTTATTACCACGCCCATACGCGCGCAGCTTGTCGCTCTGAAAGATTTCGAATACACCGACCCCGGCTTGGGTTATCCAGCCTGGAAGCTCGACGCTGCCAACCGGTGCAAAAACCGCATGATAGACGCCATCCTCGCCTAAAACAACAATGACAAATCGTGACAAATTGTGTACCGGGTACATTTGATCATCCTTCGGACGATAAAATGTACCCGGTACAATTTATCATTCAATTTATCATTAACATCCAAAAAAGAAAGCTACATTCTAAAAAGCTGTGCAGCAAAAAATATACTATTGCACGAACTGGGTTTTAGCGAAATGCGCTCGTCCGGACCATCTGAAGCGAAATCTGCCTGCGCTTTGGTGCCTAGTGTGGCGGTTTGAAGCGAATGCGTCAGCAAATTGGGGCTGCTTCAGTTCGCTTCAGAAGAGCGTTGGAACCCCCCTTAGGTGAAGCTGCTCTTTGCGTGCCCACGATTGCTCTTGAATCTAGTCTAGGCGGGGTGGCTCTAAAGCCGGTTATGTTGCCTATATGACGCAACCTATAAACAGGGGTTTTGCCCTCTTTTTCCTTGTTAAAACTACTGTCTTGCAGTAGAATTTATACGATTAGGCGAAATTCGCTCGCGTGAGCGTGCCAGAGTTCCGTCTAAGCGTAGCCAATTTGGTGGCTTACATGGGCAAATGTGCAAAGTGCGCATGTGCTCAGAAAGCTTTCAAAATTGGCCTTGCAACGAAACGGAAACAGATTAGAAACGCAGGAGGAACTATGTTGCATATACGCACTTTTTGCAGATACATTTCTGCGAAAATTGGCGTGTAAAAACAACCTAGGCAGAAGGACGTAACGTATAGGCATGGCATGCATTTCAAACATACATCGCGCTGAAACACAACGCACTGAAAGCAAGGCTTTTTCGCAACCGGAAACGGACGAAGCTATTGCCTTGCATACAGGCATCCGCGAAAACATATAACGAACAAGTGCCAAAGGAAAAGGAAAAAGGAAGCAGTGAGCACTGAAAACAACAAGGGAATGTTCAGCTTCTTCGGGAAGAAGAGCGAGGTGCGTGACAGAGGGACAGGTACATCTGTCACGTTCGCGGGAACAGCGAGCATGCTGGAAAGCGTTGCTCAGAAAGCTGCATAAGGAGAAGGTAATCAGCATGTGCACAACGATACAAAAACAAGATTTCATGCAGGTGATTGACCTGCTGCCAGAAGATAGGGTAAAAAGCCTGCTCGATATCGCACGCGATATGGTGGTTGCCGTGCAAGTTGAAGGCTCGGGCAGCAACACAGCTCACAGGAAGGTGGATGCATTTGAAGCAATGGAGAGGATGCGACAGCTCTCCCCATTCCCCAAGGATGCAGATTACGCGGCTCTCTGGGAAGAGGGGGTAAAGGAGAAATATGCGGGCCTTGCTTGATGCAAACATACTCATTACGTATATCACCGAGCGTGACGATTCGTATGCAAACGAGTGCAAAGAACTCGTAAAGCTTTGCGCGGGTGGAGCTGTGGAAGGATATATGGCTTTCCACGCGCTTTCGATTATTTGGTATGTAATCAGCAGGGCAAAAGATCGGGATACGGCGCGCGCTTGGCTCGACAACCTGTGCCAGGTGCTGCTTGTTGCTTCGGCTTCGCACGATCAGGTTCAGGATGCAATAGCAAATAAGGATTTCAAGGACTTCGAGGACTGCCTGGTGGACCAATGTGCAAGGAACGTGGCTGCAGACTACATTATTACGGCCAACATCCGCGATTTTTCGAGCAGTTCGACAGCGGTTATTACACCAACGGAGTTCCTGAGCCTTGCAAAGGCATCGGAGAACGTATAGATGGTAACCAAGTGCCAAAGGAAAAGGAAAAGGAAACAGTGAGCACTGAAAACAACAAGGCAATGTTCGACTTCTTCGGGAAGAAGAGCGCGGCGTGTGACAGAGGGACAGGTCCATCTGTCATGCGAAGCGCATCCTCTGCCATCCAAGGCTCACCCTGTCATCCTGAGCCGAAGGCGAAGGATCTCCTGTCGAAGCAGTCTGCCCCCGCGGAGGGCCGAGCAACCCGCAGGTGTGCGACATACCGTGCCGAAAACGGCACCCAAAAGGGCGTTGCCCAGAAAGCAGCATGAGAGGTAGATAATCGGCATGTGTTCGACAGCATTAAAAGATGAAATCTACGAACGCGTAGAGCCCATGACAGACGCGCGAGCGCGCCTGGTGATTAAGTTCATAGACAGCTTGGATTCCGCTAGCCAGTCAACTGGACAGGTGGATCTAGGAGCTATCGAACGCGAATCACTATTTGGAATTTTGCCTGGCAATACGGTGATAGCCGAAGATTTCTTCGAGACCCCAGAGTGCTTTAAGGAGTACAAGGAGGTGGAGTATGCCAACAATTAGCATGTTTTTCGGCATTGTGATCAGGATGTACTTCGATGACCACAATCCCCCTCATTTCCACGCCATCTATGCCGGCAATAAAGCTTTGTACACATTCGATGGCGAGCTGCTAGAGGGGAGCATGCCTCCCAAGCAGCACAAGCTCATTGCAGCCTGGGCAGCCATCCACCAGGAGGAGCTCGAAGCCAACTGGGAGCTTGCTTCAAATGAAGATACCGTGTTCAAGATTGATCCGCTGCGCTAGCGATAGGAAGAGAATCATGAGCGAGCCGAAATGGGTAGTAAAAAGCGCAAAACCTCGTGCCGACTATACGATTGAGCTTGAGTTCGCCGATGGCAAGCGGGGCGTATACGACGCGCGTCCGCTGCTTGAACGCCCAGTTTTTGCACCATTGAAGGCATTGCCCCTTTTCATGATGGCTCGCGTTGAGTATGACACAGTGGTATGGAACGACGAGCTTGATATAGCACCAGAAGCTCTGTACGAACAATGCACGCCAGTGCTGCAAACCCAATAGGAACCAAGTGCCAAAGGAAACGGAAAACGGAAAAAGGAAACACCATGAGCACTGAAAACAACAAGGGAATGTTCAGCCGCTTCGGGAAGAAGAGCGAAGCGTGTGACAGAGGGACAGGTACATCTGTCATGCGAAGCGCAGCCTCTGCCCCCGCGGAGGGCCGAGCAACCCGCGGGTGTGCGACATATCGTGCCGAAAACGGCACCCAAAAGGGCGTTGCCTCTGGTAGCGCTCAACCTGTTTCTGGGGATAGCGCCAAAAATGTCCCTGCTGCGACCGCCCAACGTCGCTCCAAGAACGCCGTCCGTCAGGCTGCCGCGCACCCCAAGCGCCGTCTGCCAGCCACGATAGCCGTGGCTATAATTGCCGCCGCGCTGCTGCTAAGCGGCATCGGCACGGCATTTGCCACCGACGGCACCAAGGACAAAGGCGTTGGCGATACTGTTCCAGGCATCTACCAGAGCAGTTCGGACAATCTGGTGAACGGCCAGCCGTATAACTTCCAGGGCAAGTACGACTTCCTGTCTCCGGCGTCCAACGGCACCATCGACCTCGACCTAGACACGCTTTCTAGCAGAGAGCTCATGAAGAGTGGTGCTATGGCGCCGGTCATCCTGCCGGCGGGTCAAGCCAACGGCATTGTTGCTGTTCAGATGCCCGATGATGGCAGTTCAACGAATGGCGATTATTGGTATGCCGCCTACGACTCCGGTGTGAACCCCGCTAATACGGCAATGCTCAATCAGGCTAGGGAACTAGACATCGAAGGCGAGCTGTTCTACTTTCTCTACAAGAATGCGGCAACCCTTCCTAATGGCGACAAAGCAAACGTAAAGATCACGTATTCGGATGCATACCTCAGTGCCCAGAAGGAGTCCTCCGGCAATGTTCTGCCCAATTCATATAACGTGAACTTTACGGGTGTGGCTGCTCTTGCCAGCGGCACTAAGCTTCTGGCTTCAAACACCCAAGGAACAAACTACTCGTCATCAAACGGTTACACGGACGGCTTTCGCCTGGGTTATAAGATGAAAGTGAATGTCCAGGTTGTGGACGAGAACGGCGATCCCATCACATCGGTTATTATCGACGGCAAGAGCATGCCCGCCACCTTCTACTTCCCCATGGTGGACATCGACGTAAACCGTAAGGGTACGCAGTATCGCCGCATGACGAACGCCGATAGCCTCGGTGTGAACCGTGCGTTTTCCGAGCAGATTCGAGTGAGGCTCGACGAGAGCTCACTCGTCAGTGATTACTCCGGAAACTACATCTATATCCCCGGTCCGGCAAATGTGCTGCAGGATTCTTCCATTGACAGCCAAAACAGGGGCACGGAGGCGTTTACGCTCTACGTTGCGGCCGACGATGATGGTCCGCGCTTCTACCACCCGACAACCGCGGAAGACAATCCGAACGGAGGAACTACAACGGTAGGCACAAGCGACAGAGACCCGGGAACCTATCGCACCGGATTTGTTGCCATGGTGAACAATAGAATGGGTATTACGCTCGATTGGTGGGGTAGTGGCTACAAAGGGGCAACGCTTCAGACGGTCATCATGTCCAACGGTGAGGGAAATGCAGGAAACAACTACCACCCCGCGCGTAAGGTTTGGCACAAGATAACCTCGTCCTCCGGTTTGGGTGGCACGATTCAGACCACCGCCTTCGGCAATAAGGATGGCGAGCTCAATAGATCCGCCTATGGCAGTATTCTGCAGCCCGGTACCTATCTCATTCCGGAAATGCGCGATCACACCGTGTACACTATGACGCCGAACAAAGGCTTCGAGGTGGCCAGGGTCGTTATTTCCGATGTGGATGAGGACGGCAACGTTACCGGCAACGAGACGGTTGTTGAGGGCGATGACATTACCACCCTCATGCAAACCGGTGAATTCCCCGTAACGGTAGGCACGACGATTCCCTTCGAGCACAGGAACTATGCCTACACCGATAATACGCAGGGCGCCGCAAATGCCAATCACAATGGCGACTACGGCTTCAACTACACCTACGACCAGGGTACCATCGATACCAAGCTCGTGTACAACAAGATTGACGGAACGGTCACCTTCGACTTTCCGCTGAATACCGAACATCATGCCATCCATGTTGAGTGGCGCCAGATTCCCGAGGTCGCGGTGGCCCAGAAGCACTGGAACGACTTCGACCCCAACACGCGCAAGGACGTCGTGTTCCACCTGGACGTTAGGTCGGTTTCCCAGGACGGCGGTATGACGGTTACCCGCACCATGCAAGACGTCCTTCCGCCCCAGTTCCTCGCGGCGGACGCCACGGGCGAGGACCTCATCAAGAAATGGGGCATGGTGGACCCGTACATAACAGCCGATGGAACGGCTATCGAGAAGGTTGAAGACCTGCCGGAAAACGACGAGCTGGGCAACCCGCTCCTCTGGCAGTCGCTCTACACCGAGACCGGCATGCGCTACGTGGGCACCTCCACCTACACACAGGTGCCCGTGTTTGTGAACGACGACGATCCGGACCAGGTGGTAACGTATCTGCCCGACACGGACGCCTATGGCACCAACGTTTACTACGTGAAATCGGGAATAAAGTACTATGGCTACGCGAGCCAAGAAGACGAATATTGGGATGCGCCGAGCATGGTATTCACTCTGCGCGAAACCGGCTATTACCGCCACACCAACGGTAACATCATTAAGGAAGATGCGCTTCCCACACAAACCGAGCAGAGCTCTGCGGGCGTACGGGACCCCCTGCACGATACGAGCAGCGATGACACTATCAAGATCCTCACCACCGAGGAACACTGCGTAAACGTGCTGCCCAAGTACGACGTGGATGGCGGCGAGATCGAGTACATCATCCGCGAGACCCTGGCCGATGGCTCCGATGTAAAGGCCAGCGATCCCACCTCCGGTCTTGTGGGCTATGTTACCGAGGTAACCGAGGATACCCGCACCAACACGCGAATCACCAACAACGGCGTGAATCAGGATGCTGACACGCAGAACTACCACGTGGATAATACCCTCGAGCTCATCAGCGACGAGACCAGCACCGAGCTTTCCGTAACGAAGGAGTGGATCGACGAGGATACCGTTGGTGGCACGTACACCACCCACACAATCAAAGAGCTCGCCGATTCGTACCACGTGTATCAGAACGGCGTGGATATCACGGATTTGGTTTGGGATTTTGCGAACAACAAGTCCAAGATTCACGACGAGGACAAGTACCTCACGAACGAAGATAACCAAATCGAGTACACCAAGATCAGCGTTTACGAGCGCCAGACCACGCTAACGGATGGCACCACGGAAATCGGTCCGCTCACCGAGAAGCTCCCTGCATTCAGGAGCGCCGACGGTACCGCGATTTACTACCGTGATGGCCAGGGTGGCTACATGGACGAGAGCGGCAATCCGGTTTCGCTGCCCGCCGATGCCGCGCGCATCAGCTTCGTACAGAACGGCGACGACTACAGCTATTCATACGAGAAGGAAACCCCCGCTACCTATAGGTACGACCAAGTAGCAGATGCCGCTGTTGAGGGCGAAGACCCGGCCGCAAGCGGCTGGTACGAGGATGACGGCAGCGGCGACTACGTTGTAACGACTGACACTGCCCCCGTCGACGGTAAGACCTACTACCGCAAGGTCGTGGACACCCCCGCCTCGTCTCAAACCATCCGGATAGCGTTCAAGCGCTACGACGGCTTCCGCGACGAGATGGACCCCAACAAGGGCGAGCTTTCCAAAACCAGGCCCACCACGCCTTCGCAGCTCTACGACGGCAAGAAGTACGTAACAATCATCGATAACGGCGACGGCACCTTCAGCTATATGCTGGAGGACCTGCCCGCATACACCAACGTGGGCGGCAACATCGTGCCGGTAACCTACTTCCTGGCTGAGGACGACGACTTCGCCAAGAAGAACTACATGGATCCGCTTCACTCGGATACGGATAAGGTCTTCCGCGAGGGCACCATTCAGAACATCGAGCGCATCATCGTCAAGGCCATCAAGGAGTGGGACGATGGCGATAATGCTTTCGACAAGCGCGATGATATCGCCCTGCATCTCGATGCAACCATCAAGGTGAAGGAGGGAACGGCCACTTTGGATGCGGAGTTCAAGGACATCCTGCCGTCCTACAAGATCACCAAGGATAAGACAGATACCGCCGACCTTACCGCAACGTGGGGCGACGCAAGCAAGTACACCGACAAGACGCTCGATCCGAGTACTACTTATATATATGACATAGCCGACCTGCCCAAGGACGAGCATGGCAACGAGGTAACGTACAGCTATGAGTTCGGCGAAGACGGCCTGCGCTACGTGGGCAGCGTAACGTATTCAAAGACGACCGCCTTGTACGATGGCGCGAACTACGTCAGCACGCTGCCAGATAGCTATGCCGACCCCAACGACCCCACGATTACCTACCCCATTGCCTGGGAGAACCCCACCGTCTATACCGGAACCTACAACGACGGTAATGGCGAGCAGCCCTACGGCACCACCTACACCTATAAGAAGGCCTATTCCGACGGCACGAACTACGTCGCCGCGCTTCCCACCGACTACACCGACCCCAACGACCCCACGATTACCTACCCCATTACGTGGAATAGCCCCACTACCTACGTTGGAACCTACAACGATGGAACGGGCGAGCAAACCGTTACCTACACCCTCAAGGATGTCTACAAGCACCCGACGGGCGGCTACGTGGACGACCTGCCCACATACATCAATGCTATGCCTCCTTACGGCCAGGAGACCATCAACGCGGACGACTGGACCGTGGTGGGCAACACCTACACCTTCACCTCCGAGAATCGCTTCATCGTGAACAAGCTCCCGCGCTACGACCGCACGGGTAACGAGATTATCTACACCATTCGCGAGACGCTTGCCGATGGCGCAACCGACGCCGAGTGCACCGATGCCGCCTATACCGACCCAACTCAGGGGCTGAAGTCCTACACCACCACCATCGATGCTTGGCAGGACTTCGCTACAAGTGCGAACAGCGATGGCGTAGTTGTGAAGACCGGCAACGTCATCAACGAGATTAACGCAATCGGTCTTGTGGGCCTGAAGGTTGATAAGGCGCTCGACGGCCGCGCGTTTGCAAACACCGACGAGTTCACCTTCATGCTCTCGGGCGAGAACAACGCGCCCATGCCAGTGGTCACGCCCAGCGAGTTGGACGACTCGACTGCTGCGGCCTCCGTAGTTGTTACCACCAACGATTCGTCCTCGCCCGCACTCGCCGTGGGCGAGGCTCGCACAACGGTCGACTTCGGCACCATAGCCTACACACCTGGCGACCTCGATGTTGTTGAAGTTGCGTACAGCGACAAATCGCTTCCTGCTACCGATCCAAAGCACCTCACGCAGGCCGAATTCGATGCTGTCCGCTATTGGACCGCAACGTACCAGAAGCGAAATGCGAATAATGAACCGCTTTATTACGACGCAAAAGGCAAGGAAACCACAGCCGCCAGCGACCCCGATACGGGCGACCCGAATGAAAAGGTAATGGTCACGCGTACCTTCGACATGAAGAACCCCGTTAGCAAGCAGCTGTTTAACGTGTTGCTTCCCGAAGGTACGCCCGAACGCAATGCCGCTACGGGTACGCTGCACAAGAAGCAGTTCACCTACAAGATTACCGAGAACCCCACCGACGCGAGAAGCGCCACAGACACCACGCCTGTTACCAACGACACATCGGTGAAGACTATCCTGGTGGACGTCCTCTTCGATGCGAACACGTCGAAGATGCTGGTAAGCTCGAAGGAAAAGGGCGGTGCATGGACAACTGGCCAGGACGCTACGGTCTTTAACCCAACTGGGCTCTCGCAGCCCAACGTGTACCTGAATCCGGTGTTCTTCGAGAACGTCTATGCCTCCGAGGGCACCTGGACGCCCGATCCCGTGAAGACGCTGGACGGACGTCCGCTCGAGCGCGACCAGTTCACCTTCAAGATTGGCGCGCTCAACACGATGGAAAGCAGCACCCAGGTAGAGGTGGCTGGCAAGAACACGCCGCTACCCGACAAGAACCTGACCCAGAAGCAGGCACAGGGCAAGGACCAGTATTGGAACATCGGCACTGACGACAACAGCGATAGGTATATCCAGAACGACACGTCCACTGGCGAGCCCTCTCCCGCTTCAGTGATGGTCTCTGCAGACAACGGGCAGGATGTGAAGAAGGCCGAAGCCTCAGAACCCAATGGCACCAAGGGCATCAACGGGCCAATCGACTTCAGCAGCATTACCTACACGCAGGACGACATGGCCAAGACCATCATCTACAACGCCGACCCAACCAACGCCCAGAAGGCCGAAGGCATCCGCAAGGCGGCGGATGACGACGAGCGCGCCAAGGTTGCGAGCTGGGAGTGGACCGCCAACAACAAGACTTACGTGTACGGCTCTATTCCCGAGGATGCAACTGCAGCGGCTGGTACCATCACTGTGGATGGCGTCTCCAACGATGCAGCCGTGACCTTCGGCGAGGCCACCGACGCTCAGCGCAGGGCAGGCAAGAGTGGCACGCTCGACACTGTTTGGATGAAGGACAACAAGTATTACATCCAGCCGGTTAAGCTCGACACGCCGGACAACGCCGAGGCCGAGATCGGCGGCACTACCGTTACGTACGCAAACGCTACAGACGCCCAGAAGGCCTCCTTTGCCACCTGGACTACCAAGGATGCAAACGGCAAGGTAACGGCCATCTACTACGGTCCGCGCGACAACACTTCGCTTATCGACGACAAGGCAACCGGCACCTTCTACTTGGACGAGCGCACCTTTACCTACGAGCTCTGGGAGGATATCCCCGCAGCGCTGCAGGATAAGGTGAAGAATGCCGACGAGGTAACGTACAAGAACGCCACCGACGCGCAGAAGAACGCCATCAAGAACGTGATGCGCCAGATGCAGGAAA
>CAJOJB010000007.1:0-16818 GCA_905234635.1 uncultured Eggerthellaceae bacterium
CTTGGAGTGAGATTGTTCACAATAAAGGTTTCCGCCG
Source organism: uncultured Eggerthellaceae bacterium (assembly GCA_905234635.1). Taxonomy (GTDB): domain Bacteria; phylum Actinomycetota; class Coriobacteriia; order Coriobacteriales; family Eggerthellaceae; genus CACXMZ01. The sequence continues at coordinate 38 of CAJOJB010000007.1, forward strand.
TAGCCCCCGCGCATTCAAAGGCCGCTGCGCTGTCGTATTCGCAGTTGTTACCCGGGAACACGGGGATAATCACTTTGGGCTGCGCAATGCTTGGCGTGTGGCGCAGCTTTTGTTCTGGTTCAAATGCAGGGACGGGCTTGAGGGCGTCACCCTTGGCGCGATAGCTAAACACGCCTTCGAGGGGTTGTTCCCAGGCTTCCTGAAGCTCTGTCAAGTCGATGCTTTCGCCCGCAACCTGCCAGTAATAGTCGCTTGTAGTTTGGCCAAGCGGTGCCATATTAAGCATGGCAAATTCAGCAGGAATGGTGGCATTGGCATCGAGCTCCAGGACAAAAGCGCCGTAGCTTTGCATGAAGAGCATGTCGCCATTGGCAACGGCAGGAAGGCTTAAGCCCACCTGGTTGCCTACGCACATTTTAAACAGGGTGTCGGCCAGGCCACCGTAACCACAGGTGGCAGCTGCCAGCACCTTGCCAGACGCGATGGCAGTTTGCACAGCATCAAAGACTTGTACCAAAGAGGCCGCATTCGGACGCAGGCTGCCCGCATCGTAGCGCGGGGCCACCAGGACAACCTGGCTGCCCGCTTGCTTGAATTCGGGCGATACAATGTCTTTCGTATGCCCCGTGCCCACGGCAAAGCTGACCAGCGTAGGAGGCACATCCAAGTCTTCGAAGCTGCCGCTCATGGAGTCCTTGCCGCCAATGGCGCCCACACCCAAGTCGACTTGGGCCATAAGCGCACCCAAGACAGCGGCGGTCGGCTTGCCCCAACGCTCGGGAACGTCGCGCAGTTTTTCGAAGTATTCCTGCAAAGTGAGGTACATGGTTTCGCGCTTAAAGCCTGTGGCAATAAGTTTGGCCACGCTTTCGACAACGGAAAGGTAGGCGCCCGTGAAGGGGTCGGCTGACATGATGTAGGGGTTGTAGCCCCAGGCCATGCCTGAAACGCTGGTGGTTTCGCCCTGGACGGGGAACTTGGCAACCATGGCTTGAGCAGGTGTGAGCTGGGTAGTACCACCAAAGGGCATAAGAACCGTGGCTGCGCCAATACTGGAATCGAAGCGTTCCACCAGCCCCTTGCGGCTGCAATTATTCAGGTCGGTGACACAGTTGCGCAGGCGTTCGCTAAAGTTTTCGCCTACGGGCATGGCAGCTTGGGCATTTCCCGCAAGCACGTGCACGTCTTGTGCTTTGGGAGCACCGTTGCTGGCCAGGAATTCACGGCTTACGTCGACGATGGTTTGGTTACGCCAAACCATGCGCACACGAGGTTCCTGCGTTACGATAGCCACAGGCGTAGCTTCAAGATTTTCTTCCCGCGCGTAACCCAAGAATTCTTCCACGTCTTCGGGGGCCAGGGCTACTGCCATGCGTTCTTGACTTTCGGAAATGGCGAGTTCGGTGCCGTCGAGGCCGTCGTACTTCTTGGGAACCTTGTCCAGTTCGATAAAAAGACCGTCGGCTAGTTCGCCAATAGCTACGCTTACGCCGCCCGCGCCAAAGTCGTTACAGCGTTTAATAAGACGGCAGGCGTCGCCACGGCGGAACAAACGCTGAATCTTGCGTTCTACGGGCGGGTTGCCCTTCTGGACTTCTGCACCGCAGGTTTCCAGGCTTTCGACCTTGTGCGCCTTGGAAGAACCCGTGGCACCACCGATGCCGTCGCGGCCCGTGCGCCCGCCCAGCAACACGACGATGTCGCCCGGTGCTGGTTCTTCTCGGCGTACATGGGACTGCGGGGTAGCACCCAACACCGCACCGATTTCCATGCGTTTTGCCGCATAGCCCGGGTGATAGAGTTCGTCCACCACGCCAGTGGCCAAGCCAATCTGGTTGCCATAGCTGGAATAACCCGCGGCTGCCGTGGTAACCAGTTTGCGCTGGGGCAGCTTGCCAGGAATAGTTTCGCTTACCGGCACCGTGGGGTCGGCAGCACCCGTGACACGCATAGCCTGATAGACGTAGCTGCGGCCAGAAAGCGGGTCGCGAATGGCGCCGCCCACGCAGGTGGCAGCACCACCGAAGGGTTCGATTTCGGTGGGGTGGTTGTGCGTTTCATTCTTAAACAGGAAGAGCCAGTCTTCGTCGGCACCGTTTACGTCAACCTTCACTTTGACAGTGCAGGCATTGATTTCATCGGATTCATCGAGCCCCGTTAAAATGCCACGGGCCTTCAGGTATTTCGCGCCGATGGTGCCCATGTCCATAAGACAGACTGGTTTTTCTTCGCGTCCAAGTTCGCGGCGTATGGCCAGGTAACGGTCGAAGGCGTCGCGCACCACTTCGTCGTCAATTTGCACGCTGGTAAGTTCGGTGCCAAAGGTGGTGTGGCGGCAATGGTCGGACCAGTAGGTATCCACCATCTTAACTTCGGTTATCGTAGGCGGACGTCCTTCGCTGCGGAAGTATTCCTGGAACATCTTGATGTCGGCCAGGTCCATGGCCAAGCCGCGTTCTTCGATAAATGTTGCAAGTTCTGCTTCGCTGAGGGCATCAAAGCCGTCAAGCACTTCCACGTCGGCGGGCTCTTCGTAGTCCAAGGCAAGGGTTTCGGGCTTGTCCATAAGGGCTGCACGTGCCTCGACTGGGTTAATGACATAGTTCATGATGGCGGGCAGATCGGCGCGACGCAGTGTGCCATACAGCACATAAACCTTGGCGCTGCGCACGGTGGGTCGTTCGCCCTGGGAAATAAGCTGGATACATTCGCTGGCACTGTCGGCGCGCTGGTCGAACTGTCCTGGCAAGTACTCCACGGGGAAGGCCGCCGCGCATACGTCAATTTCGTGCTCGATGTCGCGGTAGGTAATATCGACTTGAGGTTCGCTAAATACGGTAGGGATGCACTGTTCAAACAGTTCGTCTGAAATACCTTCTACGTCGTAGCGGTTGATAAGGCGGAGATTCTCCAAACGTTCGATGCCAAGGATGTCGCGCAATTCTGCAAGTAACTGCTGCGCTTCAACGTCGAACCCGGCCTTTTTCTCTACAAAAATGCGCGAAACCATGCGTGCCCCTTCGTGTGCGACTGCCTGTGTTGCGGTGGTTCAGTTTTGCTGCGATTTGTTAGGTCCATTATGGCACAAATGGGCACGCGCCAAGGCCGTTATACTACGTACGGTGCCTAAAACGTTTTATTTTTTCTGAAAGGGCAGCAAGTTCTTCGGGGCTTAGTTCGGGCAAATGTTCAAGTTGGTCAATAAAATGCGCAATGCTTGTGTCGCGTTGGAAGCGCATGCGTTCGTTGCAATAGCTCACCATCACACCCGTTATAAGAGCTAAAAACAGAATCGAATACGCCGAAAGCAACATTGCCATGGCACGACCAATACCTGTTGTGCAGGTAAAGTCGCCCAAGCCAATGGTGCTCACCACCTGAAACATAAGCCAAGCGGCGGTTCCGAAACCCTGGATTTGCGGTTCGACCCGAGCCACCACGAGTGACGTAACTATAAATAAGACGACAAAGGCAAGGACCCACGGGCCAAGCCCGGCAGCGCGGATAACAGGCAGAATGGCGCGCGGGTGCATGGCGCTGCGTGGGGTGCGTTTTTCGGCATGGTTAGTCATGGTCGTGTCCTTCTTTCTTCTGTAGTATTCGAGGCAAGGGAAGAGCGCCTACGATAAGAGCAGCCAGAGCGCTCCAAAGAATCCCTGTAAGAGGGAAGCAGAGCACCAAAATGGCCACGCTCATTAGGGGTTTTCGTGTTGCTCCAGCCAAAAATCCCGATGTGGTTATGGTGACCAGGAGCATGGGGTCGGCACCTGTAAGGGCAGCCAGTCCATAGCCGCAGGCAACACCAGCGAAAATACAGGGGAAGAAAATGCCACCAATCCAGCCAAAGCGTATGCAAAGGGGTGTAGCAGCGGCTTTTAGTAAACCTGTGGCAAGCAAGGCCGCGGCGGTCCAGCTTTGCCAGGTGCCCATAAGTTCGTGCGCTTGCGATTCGCCAGGAAACAAAACGAGAGGAAAGGCCATGGCGAGCAAGCCGATAATGAAGCCTGCGACAACAGGCTTGCCAATGGTTCCAAACGATAGGGAGTCTACTATGTCCGCCTGCGCGAGTCCTAGGGCCTTCAGTCGGTCGCGAATCCAGCAGCACCCTGCAGTAATCAGGCCCGTTAAACCTGCTTCAAAACCAACGGATCCGCCAAAGACAAGCGGCAGCAAAAAACTAATCACAGCCTTGCCGGGGCTTTCAAGGTGGAAACTGCCCGTAGTTTTGAATTCGTGCATGACTTCTTCGAGTTCGTGGACCTTGTCATGTGAAAGGTGGGTCCAAATGCCAATAACCAGTCCGCCCAGGGTGCAGACTACGAGGGAAAACCAGGGCACGCGTGGTGTGGTTTCCGCGCCATTCCAGATGGCCTCAGTCAGCCAAATGGACAGATTCATAACGGCAAATACCGCGAGCCCGATAATAAAGCCCAAGACTAGTGCAAGGGAAACCATGCCGATACCAGCGGTGGCAGTATGAACGGGCGTGTCAGCAAAGTTCCAGATGTCGCGGATATAAGGGCGCGCATCGTGATGCGTACGTCGTGGACGTCTTGAATGCTTTTTGTGCGGCAATGTAGTCATATCGTTACATGTTTCCTGTGCGTGTACGTGTTGTTAATTCATGCTTTTACGTTGGTAATAGTATAGGCGAGTATGACTGTTTAATACGCCTGGTAAACGAAAAGAAATAGTGTATTGCTATGAAGTCTTTTGGGGTGTAAGGTTGTCGTGTTTGAAAGCGTGTAGGAAATCATAAGCTCACGCTGTGTTTCGACGGAGGGTAATCATGAAAAAGTATATAAGCCTACTTTGCATCGCATTGCTTTGTGCTGCTGCGTTGGCATTAACGGCCTGCGGTGGCGGAAGTGCGGCACCAGCGGCAAATTCTGCGGCCGACGCATCAGCGGCTGCTTCAGCTGAAGCGAGTGCATCGGACGAAGCAAACACCAGTGCAGCCACCGAAGCGGCTAGCAGCGCTGCTGGTGCGGCTGATGGAAGTTCCAAGTTCACGGGCGACTGGAAGCTGGCGGGGCTTGACTATATGGGCCTTACAGTAACGGGTAACTATAGCGCCCTTGTTGACTGGGCGGATGGGTCAATGAACATTGCCGACGACGGAACAGGGACCGTTACTCTAGGTGAAGAAAGCGGCTCGTTTACTTAGGAGCAAGATGGTGACAATAAGCTGGCTGTTAAGATTACGGGCGGCACAGAAAGCATCGACAATGCCACGAGCCTCATCCTTGATGGTGACGTTCTTACCCTGGAAATGAGCGACGAAGAAGCAACGGGCGGTATGAAATTTACGCGTGATGGCACAATGTCAGGTTCGCCCGATGCGGCTTTGGCGAATACGTCAAAAATCACCAAAGAAGACGCCCTTATTGGTACCTGGACGTTGGCGGGTATGACACAGAATGGCGCTGTTATCTATGGCGACCCCGAAGCGCTTACGCAAGCGTCTCAGCTGGGTGATTCCACGCTCGAGCTTAAGGCTGGTGGCAAGGGGTCCTTTGGTGCTGAAGAAGCTGCCTGGGAGATTGGTGCAGACGGTGCCACGATTAAGGACAATGTTGGCACGGCTATTTCTGCAAAGGCTGCAGGTGAATATCTCGTTCTCGACATTGGCGAACCTTTCGATATGGATATGACCCTCTTCTACAGGAAGGCCTCTTAGGCAGAAGGGCCGTATAGCAACGAATACTTCGCGGAACCTTAGTTTGCAAAAGCCCCTAACAAAGGGAAGCGGCAACCCAAGAAGACGATGACTCAAAAAAGCGGCGACTCAATCGGGCCGCCGCTTCTTTTTTGATTGTATGACCGAGAAGCTATTGGATACCAAATACCGGTAGCCACCCCATGACAAGCACGACAATAATGAGCGCAGGAATGACGTAGCTTACATAGGCACGCGTCCACTGGGGGTATTTCGGACCGACGCCCTGGTCGGCTTCGGCCGTGAATTTGTCCCAGCCCCAACCTTTCTTGCTGGTGCAGAAAAGCAGGATAATAAGCGACCCGATAGGCAGCATGTTATTCGACACAATGAAGTCTTCAATGGCCTGAATGTCGCCAATATTGGGGATTGTAAAGCCGCTCCATACGTTGAAACCCAACGCGCAGGGAAGGGAAAGCAGAATAAGCAGGATGCCATTGATAACAGTTGCCTTGCCACGGCTCATGCCCCACTGGTCCATGGAAAATGCGATGATGTTTTCGAACACCGCAATAACGGTAGACAGGGCTGCGAAGCTTAAGAACACGAAGAACAGCGTGCACCACAGCTGACCGAGTGGCATCTGGTCAAACACGTTAGGCAGCGTCACAAACACGAGGCCCGGGCCTGCACCTGGCTCTACGCCAAAGGCAAAAAGACCAGCCATGAGGGCTACGCCAGTATCCAACGCACCAATGCGCAGCGATTCGCCCATGAGCGTGTGGTTACGTTCAATATAGCTGCCGAAAATAAGCATCGAACCAATACCAAGAGACAGGGTAAAGAAGGATTGGCCCATAGCCGCATAAGCCACCTGGCCAAAGTGTGCGATGCCGCTGCCGAAGAGGTTGCCGAGGTCGGGCATGAGGTAGAACTTAATACCTTCCGCAGCACCAGGCAGCGTGACAGAACGAACAACGAGTACTGCCATAACAATCAGCAGGGCGAGCATCATGTACTTGGTCACACGTTCTACGCCCTTGCGTAAACCAACGGCACAAACGGCCAGGCCCACAACCGAAACGACAATCATCCATAAGATGAGTTCGCCCGGGTTGGCAAGCATGGCATCAAAGACGCCACCGACTGCTTCGGGGCTTTGATTGTTGAACATGCCCACGGCGCTCTTCTGCACATAGGCAAGCATCCAGCCCGCTACGGTGGTGTAGAACATCATGAGCAGGAAGTTGCCTGCCAGTGCCATCCACTTCACCCAGTGCCATTTGCTGCCCGCAGGCTCAAGCACGTCATATGCGCGTGCGGGACCACGCTGGGCGCCGCGGCCAACAGCAAATTCCATAACCAGAATGGGGAGGCTAAACAATACGAGGAACAGGATGTAGAGCATCACGAATGCGCCGCCACCGTATTCACCCGTAATGTAGGGGAAGCGCCAGACGTTACCTAGACCAATGGCGCAACCTGCGCTAATAAGCAGAAAGCCCAGGCGGCTTCCAAACCGTTCGCGTTCATTAGTGTTGTCAGTAGTCATAGTGCTCCTTCGTCTGAAAACACAGCCCCATATTCTACCCGAGTTTACTCAATAGTTCGCCTATACTTGAAACAAAGAGAAAGGAAGGCTTATGACCCATCGTACAATCGACCAAGTTCCTGCAGAAGCACCCGAAATGGAGCAGATACTTGAAGCGGTGTTGCTTCAGGCGCTCGAAATTGCGAAAGAGAAGCTGGATGCAGGGGAATTGCTCGTACCCTTTACGGCGCTTGCCGTGGGTGAAACCCTGTTTATAGAAACCCATCCTGCGGAAGATCCTAACGATTGTTTCAAGATGGCCCAGCATACGGTGCAGCATGCAAGTGGTGCTTTGGCTTACGCGTTCTGCTACGACGGCTATGTGGAAACCGACGAAGGTGAACTCGATGCTATTATTGCCGAAGGCGGTGTTCCAGGTGGCGAATCGGGGCATGCGGTTGGCCACCTGTATACCGTGGAAGGCGAAGGGGAAGACCTGAAGTTCAAGGTTGACGAAAACCCGCTTTATATTGGTCAGGCACCAAACTTCATGGAATTCACGGGCATGTTCGAAGAAGGCGAGGCCGAAGAACGCGATTACGAAGGCCCAGACGATATCGACGATGCACAGGGTGTCGAAAATGACGATGGTCGCAATCCTTACGACGAGCGTGGCAGCGGCGATTACGACGAAGACCGTGGGGGTTTTGACCACGAAGATGACGACCGTGACGACTACGAATACGAAGATTGCGACGACCGTGAAAACGACGACTAGTATATTGTGAAGAAGAAGCGAAGGGGTCCTCTGGTAAAAGAGGACCCTTTTTTATGCCGCTGAGCAGGCATGAGATATTTTTGAGACCATTTTGATGAGTTTTCGGAGACCTTTTTGCAGACTCCTTTGAGACGCTCTTGAGACCTTTTGGCTGTGTCCCCTGAGACCTTTTGTGCGTATGCTGGATGTACTGAGCTTGTGGTGCAAACGTGGAGTTTACCCAGGAGGTTTCTTGCGTACGCGTTTCGGGTTTGTTACTATACCCAAGCTATTCCTGCTTCGGGTTTATATGCTTCATCGCCCGAAGCCGTTGAGTCCAGAGGAGGTGAACTGATGAAGTCTTATGAACTGCTGTATTTTATGGCACCGTCGTCCGACGAAGAAGTCCGCGAAGCTGTTTCCAAGCGTGTCGAAAGCACGCTTACCGCTGCAGGCGGCACGATTGACAACGTCGAAGAATGGGGCAAGCGCAAGCTGGCTTATGAAGTTGACGGGCTGGCAGAAGGCGACTATGTTCTCGTCGATTTCCATGCAGAAGCAAAGAATATCGCTGAACTTGACCGCGTTTTGCGCATTACCGACGCCGTGAAGCGTCACATGATCGTTCATCGCAGCGACCGCAGCTAAACGATTATCTATTATTTGGCGGTGGTCCCGCCAATTACGTAGCAAAGGAAGAGACCATGAGCATCAATCGAGTAATTATTAGTGGCAACCTGACACGCGACCCCGAACTGCGCCAAACGGCCAGTGGGCTTCCCGTGCTTGGTTTTGGTGTTGCGGTTAACGATCGCCGCAAGAACCAGCAGACAGGCGAATGGGAAGACTATCCGAACTTCGTTGACTGCACTATGTTTGGCACCCGTGCCGAAAGTGTGGCGAAGTTCTTAAGCAAGGGCAGCAAGGTTGCAATCGAAGGCAAGCTCCGCTGGAGTCAGTGGGAACGCGACGGTCAGAAGCGCAGCAAAATCGAAGTCATCATCGACGAACTTGAATTTATGTCAAGCCGCGACGGTGCTTCGAATGGTTCTGCAGCAACTTATTCCGCGCCACCAGCAGCCCCTGCGGTTAATGCTTCGGTCTACGACGAAGATATTCCCTTCTAGGGAAAAGATAAGAGGTAAGAAAAATGGCCGATTATGTAAAGCAGCCGCGTAAGAAATATTGCCAATTTTGCAAGGAAGACGCGGACTACATTGACTACAAGGACACGCAGATGCTGCGCAAGTTCGTTACCGATCGCGGCAAGATTAAGCCGCGCCGCGTAACGGGTTGCTGCACTCAGCATCAGAGCGACATCGCTAACGCCGTGAAGCGTGCACGCCAGATGGCCCTGCTGCCATTTGCGGTGCCCGCAGTGAGCGGCCGTGGCGAACGTAGGCGTCGCGATTAAGGCAGGGGGTAAAAGATGAAAGTTATTTTGCTCCAAGAACTGAAGGGTAAGGGCATCGAAGGCGATGTCGTTGAAGTATCCAGCGGTTATGCTAACAACTACTTGCTGCCGAACAACCTTGCCGTGCGCGCCACGGAAGGTCAGCTGAAGCAGCTCGAACAGCGCCGTCACAACATTGCCAAGCGCGAAGAAGAGCGCATGGCTGCGGCAAACGAACTGAAGGAAAAGATGGACGGCCTGTCTGTGCAAATCGAAGCACGTGTGGGCGAAGAAGGCCAGCTTTTTGGTTCGGTTACCACTCAGCAGATTGCTGCTGCCCTGCTTGAACAGCACGGCATTGAAGTTGACAAGAAGCTTATCGACCTGAAGGCCGCCATCAAGACGGCAGGCGAACACGGTGCTGTGGTTTCGCTGCATCGCGATGTCAAGAGCGACATCAAGCTTATTGTGGGCGATCCTGAAGCTATTGCTGCGGCTGAAGCTGCCGCTGCCGCTGCCGAAGCTGAAGAAGCTGCCGCCAAGGCCGCTGCTGCTGAAGCCGAAGCTGCTGCCGCTGCTGCCGCCGAAGAAGCAGAAGCTGCAGCCGAAGAAGTCGTCGAAGAAGGTGAAGAAGCTGCCGAAGCAACTGAAGCTGCTCCTGAAGTTGAAGAAGCTGCCGCCGAAGCAACCGAAGAAGTAGTCGCTGAAGAAGCTGAAGAAGCTACCGCAGAAGGCGAAGACGCTTAAAGCGTAGCGATCGACAAAAAATCTTTTCCACCGCTGCTGTGGTGGAAAGTGTTAAAAACCCCTCCTTTGCACAGGTAAGAGCATGGAGGGGTTTTTGCATTTATGTGGATAAAAATCAGCCTCAATTTCGACCATAAAAAATGCACATGACCAGCGGTTTTTATGCGCTAGGATAGGACTTCGAAAAAGCACATGAAAGAAGAAAGGCAGGCTATGGCGCCCTACGAAGATACTCGAGCAAGTTCCGCCCAAAAGGAAATCCCCCAAAATATCGAAGCAGAAAAGTCGGTTTTGGCAGCATGCATGCTGAGCCAGAACGCATTGGATGAAATTGCCACCCGTCTTGTGCCCGAAAACTTCTTCCGTCCAGCCCATCAGCTCATCTTTACGGGCATTATGGACCTGCATACGCGTAACCTTCCTGTTGACCAAATTTCCCTGGCAGAAAATCTGCGCGCTTCTGGGCAGCTCGAAGCCGCTGGTGGTAAAACCTACCTGCTTGAATTGGCGGACAACAGCTTTGCCCTTACTAATTGGCTCACCCACGCCGACATTGTTAAGCGCATATCGGTCTTGCGCGATCTTATCTATGCTTCGGCTGAAATTACTGCTCTTGCCTACGACGCGCCCGACAACCTTGACGAAGTGGTTGAAGAAGCAGAAAAGTCGCTTTTCAAGGTTACGGAAAAGCGCGTGTCTTCTTCCTTCGCACAAATCGACACCCTGCTCGAAAATGCTTTCGCCGAAATTACCACGCTTGCAGAACAGAAGAGTCACATGGCTGGTGTGCCCACTGGCTTTAAGGACGTCGACGCGCTTTTCCATGGCTTCCGTCCAGGTGACCTTATTATTTTGGCAGCCCGCCCTGGCGTGGGTAAAACGGCACTTGCTTTGAACATGGCAGTGAACGCAGCCAAGGCAGGTTACCCAACCACCTTCTTCAGCCTGGAAATGAGTGCGTCGCAGTTGGTCCAGCGTATTATGTGCTCTGAAGCAAAGATCGACCTCGCGAAGGTGCGTAATGGCTTCATGGTTGAACAGGACTGGCAGGCCTTGGCCGACGCCATTGGTCGCCTTTCCCAGTTGGAACTTTATATCGACGACACTCCCGCGCTTTCCATTCTGGAAGCACGCGCCAAAGCACGCCGCGAATTGCGCGACAAGAAGCAAGGCTTCATTGTTGTCGACTACCTGCAGCTTATGAACCCGCCTGCAACGCGCAGGCAGGACAGTCGCGCTGTTGAAGTGGGCGAAATTTCACGTGGTTTGAAGGTGCTGGCCAAAGAAATGAATATGCCGGTGTTGGCGCTTTCCCAGCTTTCCCGTGCGGTAGAACAGCGCGGTAAACGGGACAAACGTCCGCAACTTTCCGACCTGCGTGAATCGGGTTCTATCGAACAGGACGCCGACATTGTTATGTTTATCGACCGCGCGCTCAACCAGATGGAAGCCGAAGAAGACGGGCGGCCCGAAGCTGGTACGGCCAATCTTATCGTGGCCAAGCATCGTAACGGTCCCACGCGTGACATTACGCTTTCCTGGGCAGCTGAATCGACCACCTTTGGCGACTACTTTGACACGTCGCGTTATGCTGGGGCTGTTTAGACGGGTGCAGGCGTTACACTAACGCTTGGAAAACTCGCGGGCTTATAGGGAGCATATGGGTAAACGGATAACATTTCTTCATGCGGCAGACCTTCACCTGGGTGCACCCATGCGCGGCCTGCGGGCGCTTTCGGAAAAGTGGGCCAACCGCGTGGCAGAAGCCATCCCCGAAGCTTTTGAACGATTAGTTGACACAGCAATCGAACATGAAGTGGACTTCGTTATTCTTGCCGGCGATATCTTCGATCAGACCCAGCCTTCGTATGCGAACTATTTGCGTTTTGCTACGGGCCTGGCGCGTCTCGATGCTGCGGGTATTCCCAGTTACTTGTGCACGGGAAACCACGACCCTTATGTCAGCTGGCGCACCGACTTGGTGGACTTGCCACCAAGCACCCATATGTTTCCTGCTGAAAGGCCGGGCTTTGCCGTTTTCGAAAAAGCGGGGGAGCCACTTGCGTTGCTCGGTGGACGCGGCTTTTACCATAAGGTGTTTGATGAGGGCGTCAACATAGCTGAAGGCATTAACCGCAAGGCCGCGCAAAACGCTTGTGGCGTGGGTGCGCCTTTTGCCGTAGGTGTTATTCATACGGGGCTTAACCTCGATGTGAATAAGGCGCCCGTCAATCCTAAGGACCTGCTTCAAAGCGACATGGACTACTGGGCGCTCGGGCATATTCACCAGCCTTGGGTCGACAACCAGGACGATCCGCATGTGGTGTTTTCGGGTTGCATACAGGGTCGCGATGTTAATGAAGCAGGGGCGCGTGGTTGTTATCTCGTCACCCTTGAAGAAGGAAAATCTAACCGATTAGAGTTTCTTTCTTTGGCAAGTATTGTGTGGCAAACACTTAACGTGGACGTGTCTGCGTGCCAGACCGTCGACGAAGTTGCAACGGAAGCCAGCAAGGTGCTCTTCCGTGCCAACGCGGCAGCCCGGTGTGACAGCATGGTGGTACGCTTGCGCCTGGTGGGGCAAACGCCGCTGCACAGCATCTTGCAAGAGCCTGGAATCTTAGGCGACATGCGCGACCAAATAAATGCGGCACATTCTACGTTTTTCTGCGACAGCTTGCGCGATAGAACGAAAGCCCCCTGGGACCAGGACGCTCTTTTGGCGGAAGGCCTCTTCCCTGCGGTGTTGCTCGAAACGGCAGAACGCATAAAGGCTAACGAAGGCAATACCTTGCGCTATATCCAAGACGAATTCTTGAAGCGCGACCTGAAGCTTCCTCATGGCTTGCATGAACAATGCGAAAGCATGCAGAACAAGGCAAGCGAAATTGCCCTCGACATTTTGCGTTGCGAGGTGGACCAATGAGTAAGGTCCGCAAGGCATTCGGTACCCATTATTTGCAGCGGGTACACATTGACGCTTTTGGAGCAATGTTCCAGCGCAATATCGGGCCATTTTCTGAGGGTCTGAATTTGGTGTATGGCCCCAATGAAGCAGGGAAAACAACAGCCAGTGCTTTTATTGGGGGAGTCCTTTTTGGCTGGCCCGATGCGCGGAGTACGCGAAACACCTATAAGCCTGCCGGGGCCCAGCGTGCGGGTTCGCTCACCTTCGAAGCGCGCGAAGGCATCACTGGTCCTGCCATTGAATGTAGGCGTGAAAAGAATGCCGGCGGCATAGTGCCCGACCCGCATCCTGCGGTGCTTGCCGACATCGACGAGGCCACCTATCGCACCATCTTTGCCCTTAATTCCGACGAACTCTTGGACCTTGGTAGGGGAACCGATATTACGTCGCATCTTCTAACAGCAGGCGCTGGTACGGCCGTTTCGCCCGCTCATGCGCTTGCCGAAATCCAGGGGCGCATCAATAATTGCTTGTCAAATTCTGCGCAGTTCCCCAATGCAATTCCTCGAATTGAAGGGGAGCGGGAACGGGTGCGCGAATCGCTTGAAGCGGCCGCCGAAGAAGCGCAGACCTTTAAGAAGGAAGCACGCGAATACGAAGAACTGGCGCCGCGCCTCGAAGCAATGAAGGTCCAGCTTGCCGAAAAGAATGAAGGGCTCGAACACCTGGCGGCACAATCTAAGGTTATAGAAGGTCTACTGGAAGAACAGAACCGTCTGGAAGCTGAACATGCCGACATGCTTGCGCAAGAAGTTAATCTTTCCCAGCAGCCTGGAAGCAATAGGGAAGCGCCTCCGATTGCCATCGACCCTACGCGAGCACGTGCCTTGCGAGAAGACATTGAAGATTTGCTCGTACGCCAGTCGCAGCTTGAAGACGAAACACAGCATGCTGAAGACGACCATGCGCAGGCCAAGGCGCATTTCGCTGCCCTTGCCCAAAGTGGCGTCCACGAACGCCAGCAGCAGGCCGAAAACCGAAGGCGGCGCTTCGTGTCGGTGATAAGTATTGCCCTTCCCGCGATTTTTGCTCTGGCGGCATTTCTTATGTTTATGCTGCGACGCGATGCAAGCGACATGGCACCCTTGGTTGCCGCCATCGTATTTGTACTGGCGGCCGTAATCTGCGCCTTTCTGGTGCCTACGCTTCTGACGCGGGATAGCGGGCAGCGTTCTGAAGAAGAACAAAGCATCGAAGATGCAACAAACAATTTGAGTATCGCCGAACAGCAGCTGGCCGTTGCCGTTGAAAAACAAGATGCCTTTGCTGCTCGGGTTGCGCAAACCCTTGAAGAGGCTGGCCTTGGCATAGCAGACGGCGACCTGCGCTATGCGCGCAATTTGCTCGACGACATGCGCGACGCCTACAGTGCCCAGCAAGTTTTTGAAGAACAGCGCAATAATATGCTTGCCACGCGGACAAGTCTCGATGCGAATCGCGGGCGTAATGCGCGGCTCTTGCAAGAAGCATATCGAGCCAGTATCGCTTGGTCAAATTCAGGCGCGCGTTCAGCAAGAAAGTGACGAACGCCAGGCGTTGAGTGAAGAAGTAACCGTGCTTTCGCAGCGCTTGGGGCAGCTTCAAACAGACCTTGAACGCGCTGAACACTTACAGGACTTCGACCGCCTTAAGCTTGAGGACGCCCAACTTACCACGCGCTTAAAAGACACCAAGAACGAACTTGCCCAGCTGTTAGTAGTGCGTCAGCTACTCGAACAGTCCATCGCCGCCTGGGAAGATAAGAGTCAGCCCGAAGTATATAAAAAGGCCGGGGAACTCATGGCGCTTATGACCGGTGGAACCTGGGTTGAAGTGCGCATGGGTGTCCAAGACCAAATCGAGGTAATCGATGCCTTTGGCCAGGCGCGCAATCCCCAATTCTTGTCACTGGGTACTTGCCAGCAGCTTTACTTGGCCCTACGCATAGCCTTGCTTATGACGGCGGAAAACGTAGGGCGTTGCATTCCCATTTTGGCCGACGACATCCTCGTCAATTTTGACACGCGCCGTCGTGTGGGGGCCGTTTCTGCCCTGCAGGAACTTTCGCGGGTACGTCAAGTCATTGTATTTACCTGCCACGAAGAAGTGGTTCAACTCATGAAAGAAAACTGCGATGAACTAAATGTAGTGGAACTGTAGTGTGCCCTGTGCTAAATATAGGGGAACTGTACTACAATGTTTTGGTTTGATTTACGAAAGGATCGCGCATGCCATCAACAGTGCTTGTAGGCGCCCAATGGGGCGACGAAGGTAAGGGTAAAATTACCGACCTTATTTCTTCCGACTACGACTATGTCGTTCGTTTCCAGGGTGGGAACAATGCTGGACATACGGTTATCGCCGACGGGAAGAAGCTCGCCTTGCGCCTGACTCCGTCGGGTGTCATGAACCCTGCGTGTGTGCCTGTTATCGGCAATGGCGTGGTGGTAGACCCGCGCGTGTTGGCGGGCGAAATTGACATGCTGGCGGAAAATGGCATTTCAACCGAAAAGTTAGTTATTAGTTGCGACGCCCATGTCATCATGCCTTATCACATTGCCCTGGACGGTGCCCAGGAAATGCGTTTGGGTAAGCACGAAATTGGCACCACGAAAAACGGCATCGGCCCGGCTTATAAGGACAAAGCAGGCCGCACCGGCATTCGTATTCAGGACCTGTTGGATGAAAAGATTTTCCGCGAAAAGTTGGAAACCGCCCTTGAATACAAGAACCAGGTGCTTGAAAAAATCTATGGGCTTCCTACCTTTACGGTCGACCAGATTTTGGAAGAATACCTGCCCTATGCCGACTTAATTCGTCCGCATATGGCAGAAACTGCCCAGCTCTTAAATGAAGCGCTGCGTGCCGACAAAAACATTTTGTTTGAAGGCGCCCAGGGCACCTTGCTCGACATCGACCATGGCACCTATCCCTTCGTTACCAGCTCGAGCTGCTGCGCAGGCGGCGCTCCTACAGGCAGCGGGGTGGGGCCCAAGGCCGTTACCAAGGTGCTCGGCATTACCAAGGCCTATATTACGCGCGTGGGCTCTGGTCCATTCCCCACGGAACTCAAAGATGAAACGGGCGAATTGCTGGGCCAGGTGGGCGGCGAATTTGGCGTGGTTACGGGCCGCAAGCGCCGCTGCGGTTGGTTCGACGCAGTTATCGCGCGTTATGCCGCCGACGTGAACAGCCTCACCGACATTGCACTTACCAAGCTCGATGTGCTTTCGGCCGTGGACACCATTAAGATATGCGTGGCCTATGAAGCTGACGGTGTGCGCTACGATTATTTCCCCATGCAGCATTCGGTGCTGTATCCGAAAAACGTGACGCCCATCTACGAAGAACTGCCAGGCTGGAAAGGCGAAGATATTACGGCTTGCCGCAGCTTCGAAGACCTGCCAGCAAACGCGCAGGCCTACGTGCAATACTTGGAAGAAATGATTGGCGTGCCCATGAGCATTATTGCTGTGGGTCCCGACCGTGAACAAACTATCTTTAGAGGTTGGAGTTCTCGATGAACATAGCAGTACTTGGTAGTGGCGGACGCGAACATGCCATTTGCTGGGCGCTGGCAAAATCGCCCAAAATAGAAGCCCTCTATGCCATTCCTGGCAACGGTGGTACCGCCGCGGTTGCTGAAAATGTGGCTGGCTTGGACATCTGCGATGCCGAAGCCCTCGTCGGCTTTGCACAGGATCGCAATATCGACCTGGTGGTCATAGGCCCGGAAGCCCCGCTCGT
>CAJOJB010000007.1:16862-46940 GCA_905234635.1 uncultured Eggerthellaceae bacterium
CGCCGCGCTGGAAGGCAGCAAGACGGTCGCCAAAGAATTCATGGACGCCAACCATATTCCCACGGCAGCCTATGGCAGCTTCACCAATGAAGTGGAAGCTATCAACTATGCGCGCCAGCTGGGTGCGCCTTTGGTCGTGAAGGCCGACGGCCTTGCGGCGGGCAAGGGCGTTATCGTGGCCGAAGAACTCGACATCGCCGAAGACGCTATTCGCATGTGCTTTGAAGGTGAATTTGGCGAAGCGGGCAACCGCGTGGTGGTTGAAGAATGCCTCACGGGCCCCGAATGTTCGCTCCTTGCCTTTGTGACGGCAGGCAAGGCCTTCTGCATGGCAACCGCCCAGGACCATAAGCGTGCCTTCAATGGTGACATGGGTCCCAATACGGGCGGCATGGGCGTGTATTCACCCGTGCCCATTGTGACCGAAGAAGAAATGGCCACCATGGTGCGCGTGATGGAAGAATCGGCTGCGGCAACAGCTCGCGCTCCGTTTGAAAACGACTACCGCGGCGTGCTGTACGGTGGCTTTATGCTCACCCCCGAAGGCCCCAAGGTTTTAGAATTCAACGCCCGTTTTGGCGACCCGGAAACTCAGGTTATCCTTCCGCGTCTTGAATCCGACCTCGTCGATATTATGTATGCGGTTGCAACCGGCGATACAACATCTATCGACTTGCAATGGTCGCCCTTGTGGGCGGTTTGCGTGGTGCTTGCAAGCGAAGGCTACCCCGGTGCCTACGAAAAAGGTAAGGTCATCCTCGGTGTCGACGAAGCGGAAGCCTTCGAAAATGTGGTGGTCTTCCATGCGGGAACCACACTCAATGCCGACGGTGAATTGGTTACGGCCGGTGGGCGCGTATTGAATGTGGTGGCCATGGGCGAAAGTTTCGACGAAGCACGCGAGCGCGCCTATGAAGCTTGCGAGCTTATTAACTTTGAAGGAAAGCAGTATCGCACCGACATTGGCGCAAAGGCGGCTGCAGGTCGTTCTTCCTGGGAATAGGGAAGGGTGGCGGCACCTCTTGTTAAGAGAACGCGCTCTTTCGAAAGTTGTTGCCACGTTAGGCGACAAGATTTTGCGGCTCCAGCCCGTAAAACAGAAGAAGTTTCCCGTTCCCGACTTGGGACGAAAGTACATGCTCTATGCGCATGTGCCCTTTTGCGAGCGCCTGTGTCCGTACTGTAGCTTTAATCGCTTCACCCATGCAGAAGAACAGGCCATCCCTTATTTCGAAAACATGCGTGAAGAAATGCGCATGCTTGCCCGCGCAGGCTACGACTTCCATTCCTTATACATAGGCGGAGGCACGCCTACCATTATGGTGGACCAGCTTTGCGAAACCATCGATTTGGCGCATGAACTGTTTTCGCTCGAAGACGTATCGACGGAAACAAATCCCAATCATCTTGTTCCCGAAATTTTGGAACCCCTGACGGGCCGCATCCAGCGCTTGAGCGTGGGCGTTCAAAGTTCCAACAATAATTTGCTCAAGGCCATGGATCGCTACGATAAGTACGGTTCTGCTGAAGAAATATTCGAACGCATTCAGCATGTGGCGCAATATCCCTTTACCTTTAATGTGGACATGATTTTCAACTTCCCTGCGCAGACGGAAGACATGCTCATAGGCGACTTGGCTTTTGTTATAGAAAGCGGTTGTAGTCAGACCACTTTCTATCCGCTTATGGCGTCGCCTTCGGTGAAAGCCAAGCTGACCGAAACCGTGGGGCAGGTGGACTACGCGCGCGAAAAGCATTACTACGACATCATATGGCGTTCGCTGACCGATGCAGGCTTTAGCTTTTCGAGCGCATGGACGTTTAACCGTGGCACGGGTGATGTCATGGTGGACGAATATGTGGTTAATGCCGAAGAATATCCTGCCATTGGCAGCGGTGGTATTTCTTATTTGGGTGACACCCTCTATGTCAATACCTTTTCTTTGCGTGAATATAACGCGGCTATTCAGGCGGGCATGCAGGCACTCATGGGGCAGGTGCGGTTGCCCAAGCGCGGCCAAATGCGATACCGTTTCCTTATGCAGCTTTTTGGTTTGCGCCTGGACAAAAAGCAGTTCAGGGCCGACTTTGGCGTGAGTGTAGACGCAGGTTTGCCCGTGGAAATGGCGTTCATGCGCGCCAACGGGGCCTTCGCTACTGACAACGAAAGCGAACTTACCCTTACCCCTGCAGGTCGCTATCTTATGGTGGTTATGATGCGCCAATTCTTTATTTCGGTTAACACTTTGCGCGACCAGGCCCGCGCGGCACTCCCCGAAGAAAACTACTAAGTCAATATGTTTCGTTGACGAACTGTTTTTTAAATGCTACTATAGCGGTAGCATTTGATACTAACTTAGTATCATTTATGAATTTGGGATGGGGTTGTCGCCCCAAGGAGAAAAAAGGAAGGGGATGAGGGCATGGATGTCGAGATTCTGGCACGTTTGCAGTTCGCATTTACTGCAGCGTACCACTTCCTATTCGTGCCGACCAATGTCGGTCTGGGCCTTATAGTCGCACTCATGCAAACGCGCTACTATAAGACTCGCAAGCCCGAAGACCTGGCAGTGGCAAAATGGTGGGTGAAGTTCTTTACTATCACCTTCGCCATGGGCGTTGCTACCGGTATTACCATGGAGTTTAGCTTTGGTACCAACTGGGCCAACTATGCTCGCTTCGTGGGTGACATCTTCGGTGCACCACTGGCTGCCGAAGCTTTGCTTGCATTCTTTATGGAGTCTACGTTCTTGGGCGTTTTGCTGCTTGGTCGTGGCAAGATAAGCGAAAAATTCATGACGGCTGCCGCCTGGCTTGTATGGGCGGGTTCAACCTTTAGCTGTCTGTGGATTCTTATCGCTAACTCCTGGATGCAGACGCCAGGTGGCTATGCAATCGAAGGTGGCAAGGCTGTTCTTACCGACTTCTTTGCTGCGGCGTTCAACCCATCAACGGTAGCTCGCTTTGCGCACACCGTGGACGCCATTATCATCATGGGTTCGTTCTTGGCTATCGCCATTGGCGCCTACAACCTGCGCAACAAGAAGAACGAATACTTTGCCAAGCGTCAAATTCAGGTTGGTACGATGGTTGCCCTGGTTGCTGTTGTTCTTATGCTTCCGTTCTCGCACATGCAGGCAACGGTTGTGGCAAATGAACAGCCCGAAAAGCTGGCTGCCATGGAAGGCCAGTACGAAGACGGCCCGGCAGATTTGTATCTGTTTGGCTGGGTTGACGAAGCTAACCAGAAGGTTAACGGTATCAAGCTGATGGACGGCGGCACGTCGCTGTTGGCGTGGGGCGACCCCACTAAGGAAACCATCGGTCTGAACACCGCTTCCAAGAACATCGAGCAGCGCATTGCTGAAGTACGTTCTGGCGAATACCTGCGCAATGGCGAACAGTTCTACCAGACGGTTGGTTCTAACGAAGAAGCCTATGCACCTGCCACTACGGCTCCCGTGCAGATTACCTTCCAAAGCTACCACATAATGGTTGCCCTGTACGGCTGCATCGTTCTGTGGCTTATCTTTGCGTTTATCGTTCGTAGCAAGATTAACAAGGGTCAAGCTGCACCGAGCGGCTTGCTGAAGGCGCTGTACTTTGCCCCCTTGTTCCCGATTCTTGCTATCGAAGCCGGTTGGTTTGTTGCCGAATTTGGCCGCCAGCCCTGGATTGTTTGGAACGAGCTGCTCATGGTAGACGCTATTTCGCCTGCCGTTGACGCTCCGCAGCTTATCATCACCATGGTTCTGTTCCTGGCTGTGTATGCTCTGCTGCTGTTCATCCTGTTCAAGAATGCCTTCCGCATTATCAAAGAAGGTCCGGAACAGGTAAATGTTATTGAAGGGGAGGTGGCCTAGCATGTTGACCTTGTGGAATGTTATCTGGTTTATCCTCATCTTCGTCGTAATTTCTGGTTACTTTATTCTTGACGGTTTCGACCTGGGCGTGGGCGCTCTGTATCCCTTCCTGGGCAAGGACGAAGTCAAGAAGGCCACCCTGCGTCGCGCCATTGGCCCAACGTGGGACGGTAATGAAGTGTGGCTGCTCACGGGTGGCGGCGCGCTGTTCGCGGCATTTGCCCCTGCTTATGCAACTACCTTCTCTGGCTACTACATTGCCATTATGCTGGTCCTGTTCTGCCTTATCGTGCGTGCGGTTTCCCTTGAAACTCGCGGGCACGACCCCGAGCGTGCCAAGTTCTGGGACGTACTGTTCTTCCTGGGTAGCGCACTTCCCGCATTGCTGTTCGGTGTGGCTGTGGGCGACACCATGATGGGTATCCCCATGGACGCTCAGGGCAACATGGCCTTGGCCTTCCCCATAAGCTTTGTGTTCCTGCTTCGCCCCTTCGCACTGCTGTGTGGCCTGGTTGGCCTGATGCAGTTCCTGCTGCTGGGCGCATGCTGGATTGCCGTTAAGACTGAAGGCGAACTGCACGACAAAGCCGTGGCGCTGCGTCCGAAGTTTGCGCTGGCTGAAATAGTGCTCTTCGTGCTGGCAAGCATCCTGTGGTTCATCGGCATGGGTATCGACCCGCAGGCTGGTCTCATGGGTGCCGTGTTTGGCATCGCTGCAACGCCATCGCTGACCATTGTTTCTGCCGTCTTTGCTGTGGTTGCCTTGGCTGGTATGGCTCTGACTTTCATGTGGTCCACCAAGGGCGAAGCCGACCTGAAGATCTTTATCGTGGCTGCGGTTATCTGCCTGGGTCTGTGCTTCACGGCTGCCTTTGGCATGTTCCCGAACTGGGTGCCCGACAGCCTTATGGCTAACCCCGTAACGGTTGCAGAAGCTGCCTCCGAAGACTTCACGCTTATGTGGATGTTTGGCATTACCATCGTTGGCCTGCCCATCCTGCTGTTCTATCACTTCCTGTGCTATCGTGCCTTCGCTGGCAAGATTACGGAAGCCGACCTGGAATACTAGGCGTGTCATAGATACGCGGCGCTTTAACCCCTGACGCCGCTATTGACCGAGACCCTGCTGCAGTCCCGTAGCAGGGTCTTTTCTTCTTTGAGAGCAGGGATAAGCCCGAGGGTGCTCCTTTCGCTTCGCGGACTCGCGATTAACGGAAAGCTAAGCGCGCAATAGAAGGGCGCAATAACTAGGACACTCTTCACCACATCCCACTACACTCGGCCTAGTAATTAGACGAGCGCCCTTCTTAAAAGCGCGCTTCCATTTCCTACGCTCGCCTAAAGCTTCGGAAAGGAGCACCCTCGGGCTTTTTCCGTGTTACCAAGTTGTAAAGTGGATGCTCTTGAAAATACTAAGCATGCTTATTAAAATAGTAAGCAATCTTACTAATGAGAGGAGAATGTTATGACTATTGCAAACGAAGATCTATTAATGGAAATGCAACGCGTAGGGTCCTTGATGCGTCGAGCCCGCCATCGCAAGATGCACGAACACTTCATGAAGAAAGCCACCCAAATGGACGAAGCTGCCCCCGAAGCTGTCCCCGAAGGTGCCCCCGAAGGTGCGCCTGAAGGTATGCCGCCCATTCCACCGCTTGGCGGACCTCATGGTGCGCCCTTTGGCGGGCCGCATGGCGGTCCCCACGGTGGGCGTTGTGGGCACGGTCCGCATGGCCATGGTCATGGCCACGGCAAGTGTCGCAAGGGTCACGGTAAATTTGGGCAAGCGCGCATTCTGGCCTTGCTTCAAGTCCAAGATGGCATGAGCCAGAAGGATTTGGCCTTCCTGTTGGGCATTCGCCCGCAGTCGCTGACGCTGGCGCTTGAAAAACTTGAAGCTGAAGGCTTTATTGAGCGCAGGCAGGACGAAGATGACAAGCGTACGCGCCGTGTCTTCATTACCGAAGCAGGTAAGGCCAAGGCTAACGAAGCAGCGGAGGAACGCGCCGCCCGAGCAGATGAAGTTTTCGCAGTATTGAGCGACGAAGAAAAGGATCAGCTGGGTGCCATTCTTTCGAAGCTGGCGACCAGCATGGAAGAAAACATGGAAGAAAAGCAGCACGCTGAATAGTTTCTCCTGGCAGAGAGCATCGTTGTGGAGGCTTGCGCCGTTCGGTTTCCGCTGCTTGACCTGCGCCTGATACGCGGGTAAAATAACCTCTCGCGCTACAGGCGCACCCATAAGGTCGGGTAGCTCAGTTGGTAGAGCAGCGGACTGAAAATCCGCGTGCCGAGGGTTCAAGTCCCCCTCCGACCACCACATAATAGCAGGTCCAGAAATATCTGGACCTGTTTGTTATTGTGGCTTAAGTAGCTAGGGGGACTTGAACCCTGCGAAGGCCAAACGTGCCCTCTGGCACGTTTGTCACGGAGGGCGTAGCCCGGAGTGTGCAGATTGCGAAGCAAGATGCCAAGTCCCCCTCCGACCACCACAAAATAGCAGGTCCAGAAATGTCTGGACCTGTTTGCTTTTCCAAGCGGAGGTGGTCGCGATTTAGGACACCCCAGCCCCTGAAGCCTTCCCAGAAGAAGAACAGCTCCATAACAGCATGGAAACAAACAGCTCGTGCAGCTTCTTTGTCATATGGGCGCGTCTATACTCAAACAAAGAGCGAAAGGGGTAGATTATGGAGCAGACTAAATATTTCTCGCTCGCATGGAACGACATCAAGAATTCACCTGGCTGGAAGGGCAAGATTGCCTTGCTTGCTTTGCTGCAGATTATTCCCATCTTTGGACAAATCGTTTTGTTCGGCTATATCTATGGTTGGGCGCGCGACATTGCCTGGGGTGTCCATTCGCCCATGCCAGCAAAGATTTTTGGTAATGAAGACGGTAAACTTTATAGCCGCGGTTTCTTCATCTTGGTCATACTCTTTGTTTTCTCTTTTGTACCGAATTTTTTGTTAAATATTCCCGGTGCTGCCATGAGCGTGAACACGCTTTCTGGCGATGGCTATCCAGGCACTACTTTCGCTTTTACTTCCACCATGTTAAGCCTCGTGCAAATGCTTGTTTCCCTCGTCGTGCTTATAGCCTTTAGTATCTCTGCTATGCGCACAGCTATTTATGACCGTATTTCGGCGGGTTTCCAGTTGAATAAGGTTTGGGCTATGTTCAAGTATGACTCCAATGGAGCTCTCCGCATTTTTGGTATGACGATTCTTGTTGGCTTTATTGGCAGCCTTATTATTGGCATTGTTTCAGCCATTTTGTTTTCTTTTGCAGGCCTTGCCTTTGTACCGGCCATCATGAGCATAAGCGTTGATCCCACGCCAGCTGAAGTATTCGCTATTGCAGGTCCTGGCATCATGCTTTTTGGTCTTCTTGCTGTTGTCATAGGCTTTATAGTTGCCCTGTTTGCTTCCTTCTTGCATACCCTGGTTGCCCGCGCTTCGGGTTACTGGACCCAGCAGTTCCAGGTAGCTCAGTGGCGCGGTCAGGATGACCCCATGCCCTTTGAAGCTGAAGCTGCTGCCCGTGCGGCCCAGCAAGCCCAGTATGCAGCCCAGGCTGAATACGCCCAGGCACAGGCCCAGTATGCCCAGGCGCAAGGCCAGCAAATTAACTACGCCCATCAGCAGGCACAGGCGGAATACGCTCGGGCCCAGCAGCAGTCGGCTCAGGGTATGCCCGTGCAGCAGTCGGCTCAGGGTATGCCCGTGCAGCAGTCGGCGCCACAGGGGGCCGAACCCGCGCCACAAACAGGTGAACCTACGCAGACTACGCTGTCAGACCAGCTCGTGCAGCAGCCAGCGCCGAATGCCGATTCTGCGAACATCTCGGGGCAGAGCGATTAGCGTGCGTGCGGGGGTATAATTCCCCTAGAACATTTTCGAGAAGGGCCGCCTCGAAATGGGGCGGCTTTTTGTTGAAGGAGAATCGCATGGACACTGCTTTAGTCGGCATTATCATGGGCAGCGAATCCGACATGCCCGCCATGGAACCCTGCATGGCTCAACTTGATGAATTTGGCATCCCTTATGAAGTGAAGGTTGCCAGCGCCCATCGCAAGCCCGCGGAAGTGCATGCATGGGCTGCCCATGCCCATGAAAATGGCATGAAGGTTGTTATTGCTGCAGCTGGCAAGGCGGCTCATCTGGGTGGTGTGGTAGCAGCCTATACGCCACTGCCCGTTATTGCCGTGCCCATGAAAACGAGCGACCTGGGTGGTTTGGACAGCCTGCTTTCCATGGTGCAAATGCCCAGCGGCGTGCCCGTTGCCTGTGTAGCCATAAATGGCGCAAAGAATGCGGCTATTCTTGCTGCACAGGTTTTGGGAGCCAGCGACGAAGCCATGCGTAACAAGATTATTGCTTTTAAGGAAGACATGGCCAATGCCTAAGCAGCTTTTAATGGGGAACGAAGCGGTTGCCCATGCTGCGCTGGCAGCAGGTGTTGCCGTGGTGGCGGGCTATCCTGGTACCCCTTCTTCGGAAGTAGTGGAAACCGTTGCCAAACTGCACGAAGCTGGTCTTGCTCAGGGCGTGCATGTGGAATGGTCTACCAATGAAAAAGCAGCCCTTGAACTGGTCTTTGGCGCAAGTGCTTCGGGGGCTCGTGGCTTGTTTACTGCCAAGCAAATGGGTCTGAATGTGGCAAGTGATGCGCTTCTGTCTCTCAATTATGTGGGAGTGCGCGGGGGCTTGGTGCTCTATGTGGCCGACGATCCTGGCCCCATTTCAAGTCAGACCGAACAGGACACGCGCCGTTTTGCGTCCTTTGCCAAGGTGCCCGTGCTCGACCCCAGCACACCCGAAGAACTCTACAGCATGGTTGGCTATGCTTTCGAGCTTTCGGAACAATACGGTACGCCTGTTATCGTGCGTCCCACAACGCGCATCTGCCACGCTTCGACCTTCTTTGATGTGCCAGGCACCTACGAAGCGCGTCCAATTCCTGAAGGTGGCTTCGAAAAAGACGACAGTCATTGGGTTATTTTCCCGTCGCGTTCTTATAGGGCGCATGGCGAAATCAACGAGCGCCTGGCAGCAATGGCCCAGGTCTTTTTGGGTACTGTCTCATCTGGTGTCTCGTTTGGGGACGGAGGAGAAATGGGGCAGGAAACGCCACACTATAATCCTGTCCTGCAAGAAGGTACTGAGGCCAAGCTTGGTATTGTTGCCGGTGGGGTGAGTGCAGCCTATGTGCGCGAAGCCCTCGCACTGCTGAAGGACCAATGCCGCGAGATTCCTGCCTACCGTTTTATGCAGGTGGGAACCCCGTATCCTTTCCCAGAAGAAGCGGCTCTGCGCTTTGCCGAAGGGCTTGAACGTATCCTGGTTTTTGAAGAGCTCGACTACGTGCTTGAAGACGAATTCTTGAAACTAGCGGGGCGGCACCACTTGCCCTATTCCGTCCATGGCAAGTTGGACGAGACTACACTCACGCGTGGCGAAAACTCCACTGAAGATGCTTGCGAGCGGCTGTGTTCGTTCTTCGGCTGCAATACAACGGATGGCCTGGCATGTTGCAGTACGGGAAGTGGCGATTCGTGCGGCGATGCAAACAGCAAAACTACGCCCTGCGATGATGCTTCTGCGAATGCTGCCCAAGCCCCCGTGCGGCCGCCCGTGCTGTGCGCAGGTTGCCCGCATCGCGGCAGTTTCTATGCCGTTAAAGAAGCGCTCCGTTCGTATAGTGGCACGCACAAGGCGGTATTTTGCGGTGACATTGGCTGCTACACCTTAGGCAATGCTCGGCCCCTCGAAGCAGTGGATACCTGCCTGTGCATGGGAGCGGGTATTACCATGGCTCAGGGAATTGCAACGGTCGAACCTGGGCGCAAAGCACTCGCTTTCATTGGCGATTCAACCTTCTTCGCCAGTGGTCTGACCGGTGTGGCAAACGCGGTCTATAACAATCACGATATAACTATCTGCGTGTTAGATAATTCCACCACGGCCATGACGGGCAGCCAGCCCCACCCAGGGACGGGCGCCACACTCATGGGTGGGCAGTCTAAGCCCATAGATATTCAGGAAACGCTTCAGGTCCTTGGCGTTGAATACATTGCACGCGCCAATGCTTTTGATTTCATAGAGGCAAAAACGGCAGCGAAGCATGCCATCGACTTTGAAGGACCTTCGGCGGTTATTTTTGAGGGTCCCTGTATTCAGCTTTCGAAGCCGAGCACGCTTCCTGTGGTAGACGAAGAGTCCTGCACAGGATGTTCGGGCTGCATCAGAAGCATTGGATGTCCCGCCATGAGCATGGGGGAGCGCGAAAACCGCGAAAAGCCCCTGATGGAAATTAATGAAAGCTTATGCTGGGGTTGCAATCTTTGCGTTGCCACCTGTCCCTTTGGCGCTATACGCAAGGGGGTTGGCAATGCTTAACGTACTCATTGTTGGCGTAGGTGGCCAGGGAATCGTGCTGGCTGCCAAGATTCTTGCCCAGGCTGCCACGGAAAAGGGCTGGCAGGTGCGCACCGCTGAAACCATCGGCATGGCTCAGCGCGGTGGCAATGTCGCAAGCCATGTGCGCATGGGTAATTTAGGCGAAGAAGTGTATGCGTCGCTCGTGCCCAAGGGTCGGGCCGATTGTGTCATTGCGCTCGAGCCGGGCGAAGGCCTGCGCGCCTTGCCATACCTGGCGTCAGATGGCCTGCTCGTGAGCGCTCAAGCGGGCATCGCTTCGGTTGCAGCCGACCTGTCGGGTGCACATTACGATCCAACTTCTGCGCTGGAACATCTTGTTCAAGTGGTTCCACATTTTGTAGCCGTGGACGACGAAGCCATAGGCAAGGCCGCGGGAAGCCGCAAGGCGCTTAATGTCGGCATGCTGGGTGCCGCGGTGCGTGCTTCAAACGAACGGGGCTGCGGTCTGAAAGACGCCCTTTCCCTTGACGACCTCAAAGCTGCGCTTGCCGTGTGCGTCAAGCCTCAGTTTTTGGACATGAACCTTAAAGTCTTGGATTAGCCCGAACAGACAAGGAATTCATTATGCAGATGAGCCCCGAACAACTTCAGATGATTACGAGCCAGCTCGCCACGCTGAAAGAAAAGAGTCCTTTCTACGCAAAGAAGTTTGCCGATATCGACCTTTCCGACATTCGCACGCAGGAAGATTTCGAGAAACTGCCCTTCACTGACAAGGCCGACCTGCGCGAAGCTTATCCCCTAGGAATTGCCGCAGTGCCGCCCGAAAAAATCGTGCGTATCCATTCGTCAAGCGGCACAACGGGTACGCCCGTTATTATTCCCTATACCAAAAAGGACGTGGAAGACTGGGCCATTCAGTTTGCGCGTTGCTATGAATATGCAGGCATTACTCCCCAGGATCGTATCCATATAACCCCAGGTTATGGCCTCTGGACGGCTGGTATTGGCTTCCAACTGGGCGCAGAGCGCTTGGGTGCTATGGCCATTCCCATGGGCCCAGGTAATACCGAAAAGCAGTTGCAGATGATGGAAGATTTGGAAAGTACTGTGTTGTGCGCTACCAGTTCTTACGCGCTGCTTCTTGCCGAAGAAATTGCCAAGCGCGGCGTGCGCGACCGCTTGAAGTTGCGCAAAGGCGTCATCGGTTCGGAGCGCTGGGGTCACAAGATGCGCGCCCGTATCGCAAATGAATTGGGCGTGGAGCTCTATGACATTTACGGCTTGACTGAAGTATATGGCCCGGGCATTGGTATTAATTGCAAGGCCGACAGCGCCATGCACATTTGGTCCGATTACGTCTACCTGGAAATCATCAATCCTGAAACAGGCGAACTGGTACCCGACGGTGAATCGGGCGAAATCGTGCTGACCACCCTTCAGAAGGAAGGCGCGCCGCTTATTCGCTTCCGCACACACGACTTAAGCCGCATTGTGCCCGAGCCTTGCAGTTGTGGCCACAATGAACATCCCCGTATTGACATCATCTTTGGCCGCAGTGACGACATGGTTAAGGTCAAGGGTGTGAATATGTTCCCGGCACAGATTGAAGAAATTATCAAGTTCACCGATGGTGCTTCGAGCGAATACCAAGTCATGATTGACCACATGGAAGGCAAGGACATTCTGACGGTCTTCTTTGAAACCGACGCCATCGGTGAAGACCTGGCTGCAGTTGAAGCGCAAATGGCGGCCCTCTTTAAGGCCAAGATGAACATTACGCCCAACCCGCGCGGGGTGCCTATTGGCGATCTGCCGCGCAGCGAAAAGAAAACCAAGCGTATCTTCGACAACAGGTATTAATTCTGTGACCAAGCGCACCGTGGGGAAGGGGTCTACCCTGGAGGCCCTGGGGGAGAAGTTGAATCTGTGCCCAAGCGCGCGGTAGGGCAAGGTGTCACAGGAATGATTGACGCATTGTATGCGAATGTTTCGAGAATTGCCGCTTGCCTGTTCGTGAATTATTCGCTAAGAAGAATAATACCTGTTCAACAGGGGATTTTCCCGCCTAGGGAAAAACCCACTGAATTAATACCCTAGTTGCTTGCTAGGGTATTTTTCTGCTATCTTATGCGCAACGAGAAACTTAAAGGGGAGGTTCTTGTGGGACAGTCTGAGGCAGTCTCATCAGGCGAAGATAAGTCGTTATCTCGTCGTACGTTCATTTCAGGTGCTTCTATTGCTGGCGTAACGCTTGCGAGTTTGGCCCTCGGTGGCCAAGCGGTCGCATTCGGCATGAGCACCCAAGGCGAAACTCTGCGCCCTCCTGGCGCTCAGTCCGAAACCGACTTTTTGGCACGTTGTGTGCGCTGCGGCAAATGCATCGAAGCATGTCCGCACGAATCCATTTTTGCCATAAAAGATTTCCTGAGCGCCGCTAACGGCACACCTACTATCGACACGCGCGCTAAGGCCTGTCGCATGTGCCACGACGTTCCGTGTGTACCCGTATGCCCCACGGGCGCCCTTCGTGATGTTGAAAAACCCGACGAAATTAATATGGGCTACGCCATAGTAGACCGCGAAACCTGCATTTCCTTTAAGGGTCTGCGCTGTGAAGTGTGTTATCGCGCCTGCCCCTTAATCGACCGCGCCATTGTTATCGACTACCGCAAAAACGAAAACGACCCAACCCATTCCATTTTTGCACCCATTATCGACCAAGAACAGTGCACGGGTTGCGGCTTGTGCGTTGAACGCTGCATTACCGACGAACCTGCCATCCGTATTGTGCGTGAAGGCTGGACCATATATGAAAACGAGCAGGAAGGTTGGGTGCCCAGTGCTCGCGAAAATTTGTCCGGACCTCAAGGCGAAGGGGTCTGGCTTTAGGCCACCTGGAAGTGGACTTGTCCCTTTCTTTTGGTTCTGAGTCAGGCGCAGCATCCCCTCCCCGCTGCGCCTGACCAGGCATAAAAAGAAGGGGTAAGCATATAAAGTGTAAGAGCGTGTAAGTAACAGTAAGAGAAATTGTTCAACAGAGGAGGAACAAAGATGGATGTTACTAGACGACAGTTCGTCAAGGCTGCAGCAGTATCTGCGGCAATGACGGCCGCTGGTGGCTCGCTCGTTATGGGCGCGCAAAACGCCAGCGCGGCAACGAGTTCTGCTGAAGCAGAAGTTGCTGCCGGTGGCTCTACCATCACTTCGGGCGTATGCCGTTATTGCGGTTGCGGCTGCGGCGTGTTGGTAGAAACCGATGCGGAAGGGCGCGTTATTGCGGTAACGGGCGACCCGGACAACCGCAGTTCTAAGGGTCTGAACTGCGTAAAGGGTTACTACCTGTCCAAAGCCCTGTACGGCGAAGACCGTCTGACCGTTCCGCTGATTCGCGACGATCCGTCCACCAAGGGTACGGGCAGTGGTCTGCGCGAAGCCACCTGGGAAGAAGCCCTGGACTTGGCAGCAAGCAAGCTGAAGGCCGCCTGGGAAACCACGGTTGTAAAGGGCGACGGCTCTTCGGTTTCCGGCAAGTCTCGTATTGCTTTCTGGGGTTCTGGCCAGATGCCTATCACCGAAGGTTACCTGCTTGCTAAGTTCTGGAAAGCTGGTCTGAAGTCCAACAACATCGACCCGAACGCACGTCTGTGCATGGCTTCGGCGGTAGTGGGCTTCATGAACGTATTCCAGACCGACGAACCTGCTGGCTGCTATGCCGACCTCGAAAACGCTGACGTTTTCGTAACCTGGGGCGCCAACATGGCAGAAGCTCATCCCATTCTGTATTCACGCCTGACGGCTCACAAGCTGGCCGACTCCAATGTGATGC
Source organism: uncultured Eggerthellaceae bacterium (assembly GCA_905234635.1). Lineage (GTDB taxonomy): Bacteria > Actinomycetota > Coriobacteriia > Coriobacteriales > Eggerthellaceae > CACXMZ01. Next base: position 30,935 of record CAJOJB010000007.1, read on the forward strand.
ACTACGACCTGACTGCTCTGCGCACCCGCACAAGCGCCACGGCCGACAAGGTCATGGTCTTTAAGCCAGGTTCCGACATTGCTATCGCCAACGCCATCCTGAAGTACTTGGTCGACAACAATCTTTATGATGAAGCCTTCATCAACGACCACGTACAGTTCAAGGTGGGCGAAGAAAACATCGGCAACGCCTATGAAGACACCTATGACAAGTCTCCTGACGGCAGCCGTGTTGACAAGGTCGAAGTCGTTGAATTTGACGCTTGGAAAGAACGCCTCGCTCCTTACACGCTGGAATACGCAGAAGAAATCTCTGGTGTTCTTGCAGCCGACATTGAAGAACTTGCTAAGGTCTTTGGCGACAAGGAAAAGAAGGTCATGAGCCTGTGGACCATGGGTGTTAACCAGCACAACCGTGGTACGTGGATGAATCACTGCATCTACAACATTCACCTGCTCACCGGCAAAATCGCCAAGCCGGGTAATGGCCCGTTCAGCTTGACTGGCCAGCCCACCGCTTGCGGTACGGCTCGCGAAGTTGGTACCTTTAGCCACCGCCTCCCCACCGACCTTGTTGTTGCCAATGAACAGCATCGTCGCTTCACCGAAGCTATTTGGGACCTTCCTGAAGGCTACCTGGACGCCATCAAGGCTCCTGGCTTCCACACGGTTAAGATCTTCCGCGAAATGTCCAAGGGCAACATCGACTTCCTGTGGACCGCGCACAACAACTGGGCAGTTTCTATGCCTAACTTAACGCGCTTCCTGGGCAAGAAGGACGACTTCAAGGGCATCTTCGACACCTTCGTAGTTGTCAACGAAGTTTACCCGACTGCTTCTACCGACTATGCCGACGTGGTATTCCCCGTTGCTATGTGGGTCGAAAAAGAAGGTCAGTTCGGTAACGCCGAACGTCGTACCACCGTATTCCAGAAAGCTGCCAACCCTCCGGGAGAAGCTCAGTGGGATATGTGGGTTCTCATGCAGATGGCCCAGCGTGTACTCGAAGGTCATAAGGTTAAGGGCGAAGATCGCTTCGACAAGCTCTTTGGCGCTTTCTGGGACAAGGCTGCTCAGAGCCCCAATGGCCTGGCTGGTAACTGGGTTGCTGGCGAAGACCAGACCGAAGTTAACCGTTCCATCTGGAGCGAATATCGTCTGTTCTCCAACCCGAAGGAAGCTTCCGAGCGTGCCCAGGAAATCGCATCCACTAAGGACGAGGAAAAGGGTTGGGCACCTTTGAAGATGGAAAACAAACAGCTGGCTCCGTACGACGAATATATCAAGCAGCACGGTATTGCTTGGCCGGTTCGCGAAGTCAATGGCGAATGGGTCGAAACCAACTGGCGCTTTAGCGCTGGCAAGCAAGAAGAAGGCTTTGACCAGTATGGTATTGAAGAATACGGTCAGGAAGGTCTTGCCAACGACGTATGCTTCTACAAGTCTGCTGGCATGAAGCCCTCCGTGGTCTTCCGTCCGTGGGAACCGCCTGCGTATCAGCCCGACGAAGAATATCCGTTCTGGCTGTGCACGGGCCGCGTGCTTGAACACTGGCACTCTGGTTCCATGACTGGTCGTGTGCCTGAACTGCAGCGCGCTGTTCCTGAAGGCCTCATTTACATGAACGCCGAAGACTGCGCGAATCTTGGCATTAACGACGGTGACATGGTTAAGGTAACCAGCCCCTATGGCACCACTGAAGTTAAGGCTACGACCGACCAGCGCTTCGCTCCTGAACCAGGCATGACCTTTGTTGCTATGCATGACAACAAGGTTCTCATTAACTTGGTCGTTGAGGACGTATATTGTCCGCTGTCCAAGGAACCTGACTTCAAGAAGACCGTTATCAAGATTGAAAAGGCATAAGGGGGAACTAAGATGAAAAAACAATTCATTGTTCTTCTCGCAGTAGTAAGTGCCCTGCTTGCTGCACTGTTCCTGGCGGCTTGTAGCCAGCCAGCTGCTCCTGCCGCTTCTTCGGCTTCTGCCGACGCTGCCGCAGCGAGCGCAAGTGCTGAAGCCGCTGCAAGTGCCGACGCCGAAGCTAGTGCTGACGCAGCTGCAAGTGCAGACGCTGAAGCCAGCGCTGATGCAGCCGCAGCTCCTGCCGACAGCGACTTCAAGGGTATTCCTACGGCAATTCCTGCCGACCATGAAGGTCGTACGGCCGACCAGTGCCCCACCTGCCACGTAACTGGCTCTGGTGGCGCTGCGACAATGCCTGAAGACCACTTCATCGACGGCGAACTTGACGGCGCACGTAACCAGTGCACCACTTGCCATCTGCCAACTGCAGCATAGCAACGAGCCGTTTAACCTGCGCGGTGGTACCCCTGCCGCGCAGGTGCCCTTGAAAGGGTCGATTGTGCGTAGAGTATCCCGATAACTTTTTCCCTAACTCTATAATCAGTCGTCCCTTTCAAGGGCGAATGTGGAACAGGGGACGGGTTTTTGTTCCAAAAGAGAAAGAAGAAGGATGACCGAAGAGCATTGCGTAATTTCGAGTCTCATTGTCGAGACTCTGCCGGAAAACATGGCAAGCGTCGAAGAGGCGCTTGTTCAGCTTGATGGGGTAGAAGTACACGGCAGCGAACAGGGCAAAATTGTCATTACCATTGAAAAGGAAACAGTTTCTGCTTCGCACGATTTGGCAAACGACATTACCAAGATGCCCGATGTTCTGGCCGTGAATCTTATTTACGCAAATTTCGAAGACGACCCAGAAACTCAGGCAATGTTTGACAAGGTTCAGGAACGTGCGCGCGAAAGCCACGATATCCTCTACGGATCCGAGGAGGAATAAGTGGCACCGAAAAAGACCAGACACACCTTTACCATAGCCCGTCGCGTTGTGCAGTTTGCGGCCTTGTTGCTGTTTATGGCACCCCTTCTTGTCGTGGGCTACGGACTATTCGGCAACACGAGCGGTTTGGAAAAGATTCCGCAAACGGCAGCCGAATTGCCCTTCTTTGGTTCGCTTTCTTCTTCGACCCTTTTGGGTATTGTGTTGCTCGACCCCTTTGCCATTTTGCAAGCTGCGGCAGCTGCCAAAGATTTCACCATGGGCTGGCTTATTGGCATTCTGCCCATTTTGTTGTTCTACGGCATTATTCGTGGCCGCGCATTTTGTGGCTGGGTGTGCCCGGTAAATCTTTTGCTTGAATGCGTAGACTGGCTGCGCGATAAGCTCAATATCAAAGTGGTCGAACATGCCATTCCGCGCCATGTAAAGCTTTGGGTTGCCTTGGGCGTTCTGGTGCTTTCAGCTGTTACGGGCATGCTCGTGTTTGAAATGTTCAATCCCATTTCTGCTATCAACAAGGGCATCCTGTTTGGCAGCATGACGGGTCTTGTCACCCTGCTTGCCATTGTACTTATTGAACTGCTGTGGGCGCGCCGTGTGTGGTGCCGCGCTCTGTGCCCCCTGGGCGGTTTCTATGAAGCCCTGGGCACGGTTGGCCTGTTCAGCGTAAAAATGAACCTCGATGCCTGTACGCATTGCGGTCATTGTGAAGCGGTTTGCTTGGCCGATCCTGAAATTTTGCAGCCTGCTCTTTCGGGCGACAAGAACCGCGTGGTCGCAGGTGACTGTATGCTCTGTGGTGAATGTGTCGACGCCTGTCCCACGCATGCTCTTTCCATTGGGCCGGCATCCCCGTTCCCCAAGTAAGGGCCAAGCTTAAACCCGCGCAGGCAGAATTTCGAGCCAAGGAATTCCCGTGTAGATTAAAAAAGAACCTTCCTCTTGGAAGGTTCTTTGCTTTTTGTCATGTTCGACTTACTTGCGCTTTTTCTTGCCCTTGCTTGCCTTGCGTATCCGCGAAGCGGCAGCACTGCGTTTTGCGGCATCGGCAATCAAATACTCCTGAGCATTGAAGGGGCGCTTACCATTCTTTCCGCGGGTGAGGACGCCAAGGCCCGTCCATTTCTTGTTGCTCTTCAGTTCACGTAGCTTCACCGTGTCGGCAAGGCAGGTGTCGATGTATTCGAGTACCTGTCCTTTTACGTAATCGTCTTCTACGGGCCAAGCAATTTCGATGCGCTTGTCCAGGTTGCGCGTCATTAAGTCGGCGCTCGAAAGATAGACTTTGCAGTTGTCTTTGGGGCCAAACATAAAGATGCGGCTGTGTTCCAGCAAACGTCCCACAATAGAAACCACGCGTACGTTTTCGGTATGCCCCTTTACCCCAGGGACGATGCAGGAAATGCCGCGAATAAGCATGGTAACGGGCACGCCCGCACGGCTGGCTTCAGCAATCTTGTTAATGACGTCTTTGTCGGTTACCGAATTGGTCTTGAAGAACAGCCCGCACGGTTTACCCGCTTTGGAAAGCTTAATCTGTTCGTCGATTTCAGCAATGATATTTTGCTTGATTTGTAGGGGTGCCACCCACAGGTGCTTGTATGAACGGCTGGTGTTTTCCAGGTTCATGTTGCGGAAGAATTCGACCGCGTCTTTGCCAATGTGCTTGTCGGTGGTAATGAAGCTGAAGTCGGTGTAGAGGCGAGCGGTCTTTTCGTTGTAGTTACCCGTGCCTAGCTGGGTGATGTACTGCAGTCCGTCGTCGGTGCGGCGCACGATGCTGCAAATCTTGCTGTGCACCTTGCAGTCCGCAAAGCCATAGATAATCTTGGCCCCCGCTTCTTCAAAGGCGCGCGACCATTCGATGTTGTTGCTTTCGTCAAAGCGCGCACGCAGTTCAAACAGCGCTAAAACTTCCTTGCCGTTTTCGGCTGCACGAATAAGGGCGTCGGCCAAGCGGCTTTGGCTGGCCAGGCGGTAGAGCGTGATTCTGATGCTGGTAACATCGGGGTCGACCGCGGCTTCTTCCAGCAGCTTCACGAAGGCGTCCATGCTTTCATAGGGGTAGGAAAGCAGCACGTCTTTTTTCTGCACCTGATCGATAATGCTCTTGTCTTTGTCGAAGGCAGCAGGCCATGCAGGACTGAATGGCTTGCTTATGAACTTCGATGCCAGGCGTTCGTCCATCATGGATGCGAGCCCAAAGCTGTAGCCCATGTCGAAAGGCACGCCCGTAACGTAAACTTGGTCTTCACGAAGCGAAAGGCGCTTGAGCAAAAATTCGCTCACGACTTCCGAAAGCTTGCGCTTGGCTTCCAGGCGCACGGGAAGCAGGCGAGCACGCTTCTTCAGGATTTTTGTCATATAGGCACGATAGTCGTCGTCAGATTCGTCGGCACCTTCGTTCACGTCGATGTCGGCGTTGCGGGTAACGCAGATGATGTTCGTGTGCTTCACCTGATACATCGAATACACCTGGGGTACATAGGCTTCCAGGGCGTCTTCGAGCAAGATGTAGTGGAAGCCCTTGCCCGGCAGTTCGATGACGCGATTTGCCTGGTGGGGCAGGGGGATAATACCGAGCATTGTACCTTCAGCGCCCAGTTCCTTGGCCAGGCGACGCGCTTCCCGGCGTGCTTTTTGTTCGGCTGCCGTCATGTCTTTGGTGGGCTTGCTTTCAACCAGGCGCACAATAATGTAAAGAGCACCGTCTTCCAGGTGGGGGAAGGGGTGGCGCGCATTTACCACCTGGGGCGAAAGGTAGGGGATAACGCCGTCTTCCATGTAGGCGTCCAGCACAGATTGCTGTTCATCGTTGAGAGTTTCGGCGGTGTGGCGCACCACGTGGCCTTTTGCCAGTCGAGCTTCGACATTATTGAAAATTTCTTCTTGGATTGGATAAAGTTCGTGGCAGCGTGCATAGATGGCGTCAAGCTGCTGGGCGGGCGTCATGTTCGACTTTGTGTCGCGAATATGCTTATTCACGATGGAAAGGTCGGTCAGGCTGCCCACGCGAACCCGGAAGAATTCGTGCAGGTTAGAGCTGAAAATACTCACGAATTGAAGGCGTTCTAGCAGAGGGACCGATGCCTGTCGTCCTTGGTCAAGTACGCGTTCGTTAAACGTAAGCCAAGATAGTTCACGGTTTTGCATGTATGGTACGTACGCTTTTTTGCTCATAATTCCCCCTGCACGACTCATTCCAAAACAGTTTTAGAGGAAAAGAAATGATACCACACAGGTGTTTTAAACCGACGACAAAGGGTCTAAGCGGTTTGGAACAGGGGATGGGTTTTTGTTCCACTTTCATGGACAGGGGTCTGACCTTTGAACAGGGGACGGGTCTTTGTTCAAGTTTATCGGGAGGGCATGAACAAGGGTCATACATGAATATGAACAGGGGTCAGACTCCTGTTCATGTTGTCTCATACAAAAACTTGAACAAAGACCCGTCCCCTGTTCAAAGAGTAGTCTTAATCTCTTTGGGGTCAGATGTATTTAAGGAGCCTGCACTAAGTAGGCTCCTTAACTTATGTCTAAATGTTAGAATTGGTTTACTTACTATTAATTAAAGAAGATATGTGGCAAAGCTCGAGTGCATTAAAGCAATCTGTCCCATTTCGCGGAGGAGGTTTCTTATGGCAGCTGCCACATGCCTTGCAGGCGCAGGTGCCGTTTTTGTGGCTGTACGACCTCGGCTTTATCGGGGGTTGTGGGATCATCAGCGCCGAGTAATGCGTCTGGGAACTATTCGATTGATATTTCTTCGGGCTCTATTCCCAAATCTGCCCAGCTCCATAAGCAGATAACTAATACCTTATTTGCGTTCGACACGGTGGTCTCGCTCACTGCATCGTGTGCGCAGGAGACCATGGATGCGCTTGCTGCGCGTTGCGAATACTTTGAGTCGAAGTTTTCCCGTACGATTGAGACTAGCGACATCGGACGCATCAACATGGCAGCGGGCGCGCCGGTCGAGGTGGCGCCCGAGACCGCCGATATTATTAAACAGTCGCTCGTGTATTGCGAAAAGTCAGAGGGCTTGTTCGACATTACAATTGGCGTCGTTTCAACGCTTTGGGATTTTAAAGAAGGCATTGTCGCTGATGCAGATGCGCTTGCCGAGGGCGTGAAGCACGTTGATTACCGCAAGGTACACGTCGAAGGTACGACAGTCACGTTGGAAGACCCCCAGGCCAAGCTCGATTTGGGCGGTATTGCGAAGGGCTACATCGCCGATGACCTGTGTCGCATGCTGGTCGAAGCGGAATGCGACAGTGGGCTTGTAAATCTTGGCGGAAACATTAAAACTGTCGGCATGAAACCCGATGGAACGCCTTGGCGTGTGGGCATTCAGGATCCAATCAATGCGGCTGGGTTCCTCTTCGGACATCCGGTCATGATGCTATATTCTGCAGGGGGGACCGCGCTTGCTTTTACTTTGATGGCGGCGTTGAGTCGCATACAGGGCCTTTCCCTTGTGCTTGTGGCGATTGTCGGGGCGATTCTGCACAACATCGGCCAGCTTTTCGTTGCGAGCGTCATGTTGGGTACTCCGCTATCGCCGCTTGCGTGACAGGTTCACTGACCGGTATTGCTGCCCGTTCTGCAATTGTATGTTTGGACGTCGACCCAGTGGTGGTGAAGTCGTGACAGGTCGTCTTGATGCTCGAGCTATGTTTCTCTGCCTTATTATGTTTATAGTTGCGGCATTGCATGCCCGCACGATGCTCGCGGTGGGCTTGTGCCTTGTTGTAGCAATCACAGTTGCGTATTCAGTGCGGTTAGAGATTCACGAAGTATGGCGTGCTTTTCGCCCGCTTGTACCCATTGCGATCATCACCGTAGTCATGCAGGTGCTGACCAATCAAGCAGGGGAGATCTTTGCTCCCCTTGTCCGCAGTTCGTTTCGGCGGGCAGACACGCTTGGCGAGGCTTTTCTTACTCGTTGCTTTTCTTGTGGCATTGAAGCGACGGCACTTCATTCCGGGTGTTTCGGCATCCGCGAATGTGTCGTGCTTCTGTGTACTGCTGTGTTCTCTGTCGCAACTTTTTTGTTGTAAGAAATTCCAGAGATTCACTTCCAAATAAATCTTATAAAAAAGGTAGTTAGATATAGCTAACTAAATGTTATACTTAGTAAACTTTATACACCCACAGGTAAGAAATTAGGAGTGATTATGCCGAGTACAACTAGATCTGTGCACAAAAAGATACTTTGCACGCTACTGGCGTTTGTCATGGTTGTTACCATGAGTATCCCTTCAATGCCTGCATTTGCCGATGAGGCTAAGCAGTCTGAAGGTGGAGTGCAAACGCTAACCCTTGGTAGCTCTTCAGATGATGCAACTTCTGGAAACGAAGCTGCACCAACGAAGGATGGGGAAGGATCGCCAGTTTATTACGACGGCGTCTACGAGGGAACGGGTGGCGGTTACCGTGGTGACATAACCGTTCGCGTGACTATCGAAGATGGCAGAATTGCCAAGGTGGAAGAAGTCTCGCAGGGAGAAACTGCTTCCTATTGGGAACAGGCCAAGGCGCTATTCGCCAGTATTGTTGAACAGCAAACCTGGCAGGTTGATGCCGTAAGCGGCGCTACACATAGCTCCAATGGCATTAAACAGGCAACTCAGATTGCGTTGCGCAAGGCACAGGTTGACCCTAACGGTGCATTTAGCGACGGTACGGGCACGGAGTCTGATCCCTATATTATTTCAACGGCTCAGGGTCTGCAGAATTTTGCCACCAAGGTTGACGAAGGCGAAAACTACGCTGGCAAGTTCATTGAACTCGGTGCAAACATAGACCTTTCTGAAATAGAAAACTGGAACCCCATTGGCACGGAATCAAATGCTAGTGCAAGCACCGCAACAATCTTCGCTGGTACATTTGATGGTGCTGGTCATACTATTTCTAACCTGAAGATCACACTCGAGGAACAGACCACTGCTCTCAATGTTGGTTTGTTCTCTACATTGCAAAATACCGCCCAAGTGAAAAATCTTGCCATGGCAAATGTTGATATAAGCGTTTCTTCTACGGCACTCATTCGCGGTGGTGGAATTGCGGGTGACTCAGTAGGCGGCAGTGCGAGTGCGCACGTTGCTATCGATTCTTGTTCTGCAACAGGTAGCGTTAGCGTAAATGTTACCGACAGCGCGCAGGCATTTGCAGGTGCCGCCATTGGCAGACTGTCCAACTGCGGAACTGTAGCAAATACTTGGACCGATACAATGGTTACTTGTTTTAGTCGTGGCGATCGCGGGCAAAACGCCTATGCAGGCGGCATTGCTGGCATGGCCGGCAACAATACCGGTATTGTGAACTGCGCTACCTTTGGTAGCAATTATGGTGTATCTCCTAGGAGTACCAACTATGGTGGTATGGCTGGTGGTTTAGGTGGCATGTTGACCTCAAAGGCATACAACAACTATGCACTTGGGGCCTCGACTGTAGGTAATGCCGGCAACGGTGATACCTTGTGGGTTGGTGCCTTAGCTGCCCAGTTTATTTACACCAGTGGAGACGCATATCCCGATACGGGGGCTTGGCGTGCTTTTGATTACTATCCAGAAGACGCAGTTCTTGCTGAAGAAACCTGGGCAGGTGACACGTTCACTTCCGAGACTGTTGCTCCTCAGGCGGCGGGTAGCGGTACAAGCGCCGATGCGGCCTTCGAACCTACGGCTATGCCGCGTGCCGAAATGGCAACTGATGCTTTTGCCACGACACTAACTAATAACATTCGCGAAAGTTTAAGCTTGGCAGCAGCTTACAATCTTGGTATTTCTAAGTTAAACACCTGGGTGCTTCAGGACGGCCGCGTGTTGCCCGTTGGTCCTACGTGGGTGAACACCGAAGTCGACCCATCTATTTTCGATTCGGGTACGGGCACGGAAGACGACCCGTATAAGATTCGTACCGAAGAACAGCTTCGCGCGTTCGCTGGTTCGCTTACGGAAGGTATCGACTATACCAATAAGTGCGTTGAAGTTGTTGCCGACATCGACGTATCCAGTGCTCCTTGGGTGCCTGTGGGCGACAGCGAATATGCGTTCAATGGTACTTTCGATGGTGGCAACTTCACTATTTCCGGCATGCATATGGGCACCGCCGAAGAAGCTATGGCTATCGAAAACGGTGCCATCTACGTGGGTATGTTTAGCGTACTTGATGCTAATGCAGTTGTTAAGAACGTTAATCTGAAAGACATGTACATTAATGTAGAGCATCCCACTTCGTTTTATGCAGCTGGTATTGCGGCAGCTATGACGGGCGGCTCTGGCAGCTCTTACGCTGGTGCAGTTGTTGACAGCTGTAGTGTGCAGGGCGTCATAAAAGCAACTGCTGGCAGGGGCAATACCTTTGTTGGCGGCATTGCGGGTCTGCAGGCTAAAGGCGCCATTATCAACTGTGCAACAGACGTCGACGCTAGCTGTGTGGTGCAGGCGGGCAGTGCTGTTGCCGAAGTTGGCGGCATCGTAGGCTTGGTGAACCGTGGTCTGGTTGCCAATAACTATTCGCTTGGTAACGTATTCGGTAGCGCCAGCCGCAACGATGGCGACGAAGGTATGGCATCCATTAGCTCCATCGCTGGTGTGAATGGCGGTTATGTGGGTAACAACTATGGCGCTGGCGGTCATGAAACTGCCGAGCATTCGGTATATGTGGGTGCTGTGTCTGGCTGGGTTACTGGCATAGGCCGCGCCTACAGCAGCTATTACAATGCGGAAGCCCCCATGAAGATTCTTGACCAGGTAGTAAATCCTGTTGAATCTATTGGGACGAAGGTTCCGAGCGGCGTGTCTGAAGAAGGTGACGTGTATACAGGTGGCATCGTAGGTATGCTTGAGCCGTATACTGCAGAAACCTATGCGGATATTGCTACTAAGTTGAACGCCAACTTTGCCGAGTTCCCACTCGACTTTAGCCTCTTTGGCTTGGACGGTACTGAATTTAAGACTTGGACATACGATAGTGAAGCTGGATTGGTAACCTTTGGGTCTGAAAAGGCAACAGCAACGTATGTTCAACCTCAAGCAGAAATTGTACCGCCCGTGGAACTTGTCATGCGCGATGGCACTTGGTATGGCCGCAGTGCAGACAAGTCTTTGGTAGTAAGCATTGTTGTAGAAGACAACGCCATCGTTGGCAAGCCGCGTGTGCAGGGCGACTACGATTCCGCTGCTTACGAAGAAGCGCTTGAACTTGCTAAGGAAAAGGCAGCCTATGGCGACACGTCTGACTACAATGCGCCCGACCCAACAAGGTTTGCGGGTGGCGCAGGTACCCAGGAAGACCCCTATCTAGTTTCCAACGAAGACCAGCTTCGCTATATTTCAGAACGCTTAAATGTCGACAATACCTGGGAAGATGTTCACTTCAAGCAGACGGCAGACATTGCGCTTTCTGATGAAGAATGGCTGCCCATTGGCTGGGGTATCTATACTGAAATAAAGAATGCTGGCAAGCAATATTGCCTCTATCCCTTCTTGGGTAACTATGATGGTGATGATTTTGCGATTACGGGGCTGACCATTGGCTCTGTTGACAAGCCTTCTCAAGATCCGCGCATGCAATACGCTGTTGGTTTTATTGGCGTGGGTATAGGCGATGCTTATTACAACGCAACGCCACAGGATGGCGACCGTGTAATGAATATAAACAATGTTCACTTGAAGGATTTGCTTGTGAACGTGGAATCTCGCTACGGGAACTACGTAGGCGGTTTGGCAGGTAATCTGCAGAATGGCTTCTATGTAGATAACTGCAGTGTGGAAGGTTCTATTTCGTCTGCTTCTACAGAAAGTTTTGGGCGTGCAGGTGGCTTAATTGGTAATGCGCTGCGTGGTAGCGTAACCAACTGCTGGACGGACGCCGACGTATATGGCTTCAGTGATTCTGGCAATACCTATGTAGGTGGTTTGTATGCCATGGATAACCGAGCAACCACCGTTAATTGCTATGTGCTTGGCAACGTGGTATCCAATGCTGGCAATAACAATAAGATCAATGTCGGTGGTTTAACTGGCCAGGCAGGCGGCTATCATTACAATTGCTACTTTGCGGGTAATGTGACCGCTGAAAAAACAACTCGTTTTGCGGGTTTGCTCAATGGTAATTTCGCCGGTATTGCTGTCGAGCGTGGCTCCTACTTTAATAGCGACGCTGTACTGACTGTAGCTGGTGCCGTCCAGGAGCCGAAGGCTCATGGTGTTATTGCGTTTGAAGAAAGTAAAGACCCTGAAGCATTTGCAGCCGAAGGCAGGACCGCTGAGCAGATCGCTTCTCAGGAATTTGCCGACTTGCTCAACGAAAATGTGGCGAATACTTCTGAAAACATGGCTAAAATCAAGGAGCTTTCTGGTACGGTGACCGACTTTTCTTCGATGGTCTACTACGAAGGGGACGGAAGCGACCTTCTGTCCTGGAAGTCTGAAGGTGGCCATGCTGTATTCGGGGAAGCTGTTGAAGATATTCCAGTAGATACTGCAGCTTTGAACAGCGCTATCAAGGCAGCTCAAGATGCTGAAAAGGGCGTGAAGACTTCCGACAAGGGTGGCAAGGATTTAAGCAACGGCGACAAGTACACGACAGCCGCGCAGAAGAAGGCCCTTGACGACGCTATTGCTGCAGCGCAAAAGGTGCTTGATAACAAAGAAGCCACGCAAGACCAGGTCGACAAGGCAGCCGAAGAGGTAGCTAAGGCGAAGGATACCTATAAGAAGGCCATTAAGACTGCTGTTATTGTTGCCCTGAAGAGTGCCACTGTGCCTAGCCAAACCTACACGGGCAAAGCACTCAAGCCTGCGGTTACGGTCAAGGACGCCAACGGCAAGACAGTAGCCGCTAGCAACTACACCGTTGCCTACACCAACAATATCAACGCAGGCACTGCTACAGCTACCATTACCGCCAAGAAGGGTAGTGGCTACAGTGGCACCGTAAAGGCTACCTTCAAGATTATCAAGAAGGTTACTTGGAAGCGCCTTGCAGGTTCTACCGCCTTTGACACGATGGAGCAAATTACCAAGGAGTATGGCAAGGCAAGTGTAGCTATTGTGACTACGAATGCCCTGGCTGCTACGGGCGTAGACGCAGGGTATAAGGATGCCCTTGCAGGAGCTGCCTTGGCTGGCGGCTTTAATGCTCCTATGCTTACCACAAGCAAGGGTGGCTTGGCAGACAAGACTCGCTCTGAGCTTAAGCGCATGGGAGTTAAGACCGTCTACATTATTGGTTCCACGAACGAAGTAACCACCAAGGTAGATACTCAGATTAAAGCCATGGGCATTACGGTTAAGCGCATCAATGCCAAGAGTGCTTCTGAGCGTGCTATTGCTGCTGCCAAGCAGGTGAAAGGCAGAAGCGACACGGTCATCATTGCAACCCAGAATAACTTTAAGGACGCGTTAGCCATTAGCTCTTATGCTTACGCAACCAAGAGCCCCATCCTCTATGCGGAGACCAACAAGAAGCTCAGTAGCGCAACCGTAAACTACATTAAGTCCGCAGGCTTTAAGAAAGCCATCATTGTAGGTGGCCCAGTGGCGCTTCCAACATCCATTGAAGGCCAGCTTAAAGGCGCTGGTATTGCCGCAGGCAGTATTTCCCGCCTCGCTGGTTCTAACCAGTACAAGACGGCACGTGTGATCGCTGAGTGGGCCACAGGCAAGCTCAAGAATGGCACTGGTGGCGGCACAGGTCTTTACCAGTACGCAAGCATCAAGTTCCAACCAGCGGTCAAGCTTTCCGCCAACAAACTCGGTGTGGCACGAGCTGACGACAACAAGATTGGTTGGAAAGACGCGCTTGCTGGAGCTGCTCTTTGTGGCAAGAACAAGTCCGTTATGCTCCTCGCAGACAAGGCCAACGATGGCCAAGCTGAAGCCTTCGTGAAAGCCAACAAGGCTCAAATCAACATGGGTTACGTCTTCGGTGGCACGAGCGCGGTACCTAAAGCCACCATGACCAAGCTCGAAAAGGCGAGTATGTAGTTAGCACAGCATAATAAGATAAAAGCCCTTGTGGGCATTCGGGGCTGGCTCGTAGGTGAGTCAGCCCCTTTTGTTATTCTGCGGTACAATGCTTTCCTGAACTTTTGAAGGAGCATTTTGTGATTATTGGTATTCCAAACGACTGTGTGCGCCAACCTCTTGCGGCGGCAACGCCCGACACGGTAGCTAAGCTTGTCAAGCTGGGCTATGGCGTGCGCGTAGAAGCAGGTGCAGGTGCAGCTGCGAGTTATTTTGATGCGGCGTATGAAGCTGCGGGTGCTGCGATAGTAGGCCGCGAAGACGCCTTCGATGCCGACATAGTGTTAGCCCTGGATACGCCTGCTGTGGTCGATCTCGATAATATGCATGCAGGGTCGGTGCTTATTTGCCGCATGAACCCCTTCGGTAACCCTGAAATTGCCGAAGACTTTGCCCAGCGTAAGATTACCGCGCTTGCCATGGACGCCATTCCGCGCTTGAGCCGCGCCCAGTCCATGGATGTGCGATCTTCCATGATGAATATTGGCGGTTATCGAGCTGTTATTGAAGCAGCGTCTGCTTTTGGGCGCACCTTTGGTGGGCAGGTAACTGCAGCGGGCAAGACTAACCCAGCGCGCGTCTACGTTATTGGTGTGGGCGTGGCGGGTCTTGCGGCCATTGGTCAGGCAGCGGCCATGGGTGCCGAAGTATTTGCCACCGACGTGCGTGCCGATGTAGCCGACCAGGTGGAAAGCCTAGGCGCAAGCTTCGTAGAAATACCTGTTAAGCAAGAAAGTGCCAACGGCTATGCGCGTCCTTTGACCGAAGAAGAGCAAGCCCAGGTTTTGCAAGTTTACGCAGATCAAGCAGCGAAAAGTGACATCGTTATTACGACGGCCGCGGTACCGGGTCGTGCGGCTCCCTTGCTGCTTACTGAAGAAGCAGTGGCGGGTATGCAGCCTGGTTCGGTCGTGGTGGACATGGGTGCTTCGGCCCTTGGCGGCAACTGTGCTCTTTCACGGCCCGATGCGCGTGTACTCACCGAAAATGGTGTGATTATTCTTGGTCCTACGGACCTGCCTTCAACTATGCCAGCGCAGGCTTCGCAGCTCTATGGACAAAACATCGTGAACTTCTTAAAGCTGTGTACACCTGCCAAAGATGGCAAGTTGGAACTGAATCAAGAAGACGACGTTATTCGTGGCGTAACAGTGGCGCTTGACGGCGAATCAACCTGGCCGCCACCCGAAATTTCTGTGTCCGCACCTGCCAAAAAAGATGCTCCGGAAGAAGCCTCAAAAGGGGACGGAGTGAAAGCGGGACAAGGTGCGGGGCAAGAAACTGCACAGGGTGTCGGTGTGCAAGAAGGCGCATCGAAGGGACTGGCAGCTTCGGCCGAGGCAAGCGGCTTTGCCAAGCATTGGTGGAAGGTATTGGCGGCTGCGCTGCTGGCGGCACTCGTGTTGCTTGCCCCTGCTTCTATGACCGTGCACTTTACGGTGTTTGCCTTGGCGTGCGTGGTGGGTTTCTATGTGATTACTGCTGTCGAGCATAAACTGCATACGCCGCTCATGAGCGAAACCAACGCCATTTCGGGCATCATTATCGTGGGTGCCATTTTACAGATTGCTACCCAGGGTAACATCATTGTTTCGGTGCTTGCTTTCATCGCGGCCACAATCGCCGCCATTAATATCTTTGGTGGTTTCTATGTGACTGCTCGCATGCTTAAGATGTTTGAAGGGAGCTCTGAATAATATGCCTTCCTTCGCTTCCGTTAATATGCTTGCTTCATTCCAAAGCCTTGCTTATATTGCGGCCGCCCTGTTGTTTATCCTTGCGCTGGCAGGTTTGTCCAAGCAAAAGACTGCACGACGCGGAAATATTTTGGGTGCCTGTGGCATGGGTCTGGCCTTGGTTGCTACCATTGCCGTGGCTGCGACGGGTTCTGATAACACAGGGTTCGTTGTCGGCTTGGTTGCTGCAGCTCTTGTCATTGGCGCTGTGTTTGGCCTGTGGCGCGCAAACAGCGTTCAAATGACACAGATGCCTGAACTGGTGGCCATGCTCCATTCTTTTGTGGGTGCCGCCGCCGTATTTGTGGGTTGGAATTCGTTTATCACGCAACCTGGCGGGACCTTGCCCGACGCGGCAGAAAACGCCTTTCACCTGGGCGAAGTGGGTCTTGCGGTATTTATAGGTGCGGTCACTCTGACAGGGTCCGT
>CAJOJB010000008.1 GCA_905234635.1 uncultured Eggerthellaceae bacterium
TTTACAATTTTATACGCCTCGGCCAAGGAATACAGCTTGTCGGCCACCAACACCGTCCACCCTTCGCGCGTTTTGGGCGGCACAACGCAGATGGGCCACATGTGGTGTGAAATGGCATTGGTTTGATTTTTGTTGGCGCCGAATTCGTCGCGGGCGATACGCACTCCTGCACGCGGATGCGTATAAGCCTTCACGTACGAAGGCTGCCCCGAAACACTTTTTTCGGTCATGCCAATGTCGTGTAGAAGACTTGCACGCACAATGTCTGTTTCGTTCATCATGATGCCGCGACGCCCCAGCCAGCGCGAAATGGCCAGGGCAAGCGCCGCTGTTTCGAGGCTGTGGGTCTGGATGTTTTCGTCCTTGGAATGGTGGGGTACCCCTTGCGCGCGGGCAAAACGACCAGATGCAACGATGTCACCGCCCAATGCCATGATGTCTTGTTGTAAGTTCTTGCGCATATGCTTTATACGTTCTTTAAGCGGGGCAATTCATCATACCGCAGCTTGTTCACGGTGCGACTTGTCCATACCGCGACCTGTTCATACCTTAGCTTAACATTTAATACACTTCTTTGTCTCGGCGCTTACTTACCGTGGGGTGGCCCTTGTTGACCTTGTTTCTGCAAGGACAGCTTGCATCGTGGTCGTTAATAATGCCGCAAGCCTGCAGATGCGAATAAATGGTAATGGGCCCCACGTACTTAAAACCGCGCTTTTTCAGGTCCTTGCTAATGGTGGCCGAAAGGCCGTTGCTCACGGGAATCCTGCCGGTGTCGTGCCCCCGATAGAGAATGACCTTGCCGCCCGTGTAGGCCCATAAGTAATCGCAAAAGCTGCCGAATTCTTCGCACACCCTCTGGAAGCATTGCGCGTTATTGATGAGCGCGGCAACCTTGCGCGGAGATTTAATCATTCCATCGGTGGAAAGAATGCGCTCGATGTCTGCTGCATGATAGTTGGCCATCTTGTTGTAATCGAAGTTGTCGAAACACGCGCGGAACACCTTGCGTTTCTTCAGCATTAAGTCCCACGACAACCCGCACTGGAGGCATTCCAGACAAAGGTGCTCAAACATTTGCCGGTCGTCATGCACGGGCACACCCCATTCGGTGTCGTGATACGTCCTGTTGGCTTCGTTCATGTCTGCCCAAGCACAATAACCCATGGCCCCGCCCTTCTGCTATGACAATAGGATACAGCAAAGCCCTCAGTCGTTCTATGTATCTCCGAGTACACCCTGATCAAGAACATGCGACTTAGAGATAGCAATGGAAAGCGCGCTACGAATAGGGGCGGGTAATACAATCTGCCCCTTGGATGAAACAGTAAGCACATCAACAGCCATTGGGCTGTTGCGTGACTGAAGAACTAGTGTGCCGGCAGATACACGCGACAAACGTGCCAGAGGGCACGTTTGGCCCTCTCGGGGTTCGATCCCCCTAGGACCATCTCTCCGGGCCAAAAATAGCAAAAAGGTCCAGAGATTTCTGGACCTGAAAGTTTGGTGGAGCATTGTTATTGCTATAAGAACCCAACGCTCTATCTGCCTCTTCCAGCAGGTCTGGCGTAACTTTAACTGGTTCGCCACCCGCGCTGAAGAATATATCCAGATAGTCATCATAAAGATATATCTTGTTAATCAGAACGCTTACTAGCATTTTTCGATACTTTTCATCGTTTACACTACCCTCGCGCATCTTGGTGAAGAAAAATCGTATCTCATTCTCTTCTAGCGGTAGGCTGGATAGTCGCTCTCTTGCGAGCTGTTGCTCCATTTGTTCTTTGGCTTCGCGTTTGTCTTTAATTCTCTGCAGCAGTAGGTCGGCTTCCTCTCCAACCTCAAGTGCCTTAAGCAGGTTTTCTATGGCTGTTTCTGTTGAGCCAATTTCCTTTTCCAGTTGTTTGATGAAAGGGCTGTCTGTCTCTTTCACCGATAGTTCCGAAATTCGTTTGGCCAGCAAGTCTATATTTTCCTCTGTGAGCTCATTTCTACACGCTTGGATAACCGCCTCTTCAATACGGTCCTGTCGCACGTTGCTTTTTTGACACTTTTTATTGTTGGTTCGATTGCAGGTGTAGTAGCCATAAGTTCGTCCAGTTTTTGAAGTGCCAGATACTCCCACCATCATGCTTTTACAATGACCACAATATAGCTTAGTTGTAAGTAAGTATTTCCCGCGTACTTGTGGCGAGCAAGCCTGCACTTTTAGCCTCTGCTGTACTACCTGAAAAGTCGAATCGTCGATAATGCGCGGCATACCGCCTGGAACTTCTATGTCTCCGTAGATGTAGATACCCATATAGCGCCTGTTACGAAGAATTTTTTGTAATGAATTAGGCTTGAATGGGGTCCCGTGGCGGCTTTTGACACCTTTTTTGTTAAGTTCTGCAACGATGTCTTTTATCGTAGCGCCCTTTTCGTAGTCAGCGAAAATTGTTTGCACTATTGCCGCTTCTACATCCTCTATCTCGAAGCGCTTCTCCGCATTGACCTTGTATCCGAGTGGCACAACTCCGCCGTTGTACCTTGCTTTTTCTGCATTGGTTGACTGCCCTCTACGTATCTTCTGTGCAAGGTCTGCGCTGTAGTACTCCGCGAGAGCTTCCAACATGCCCTCGAGCATAATACCGGAAGGATCATCAGGGATGTTTTCTTTCGCGGATACCACCCGCACTCCGTTGTTACGTAGTCGATTTTTGTAAATAGCAGAGTCGTGTCTATTGCGGGCAAAACGGTCAAATTGATAGACAAGAACGGTATCGAATTGCCGAGAATCGCTGTCTGCGACCATTTGCTGGAAGGCTTGTCGCTTATCGCTGCGGGCAGATTCAGCGCGGTCAATATACTCATTTATGACAATTAAATCATTTGCTTTGGCATAGCTTCTACACGCTTCAAGCTGCCCTTCTATAGACTCTTCTCGCTGGCTATCAGAAGAGTAACGAGCATATATGACCGCATTAGTCATCGCGACCCTCCTTCCAGATAATGCTGTCCAGTTATTTCTTTATACTGCTCTTGCAGCCACTCATTCATAATTTGGTGTTGCCTTATGTTGTCAACTACCTTGAAAAAGTTTTCGAGCCTACTGCAGTTGCCCTTGAACTCTTTTTCCTTTTGGTGATTACTTAATAGACCGCAGATATCTTGTTTAAGTTCTTCGTTCTTCTTTTTATATCGCTTTTTGTCTAAGGCTGTCAGTCTGTCTCTTGCGCTCGCGCACGTATGACCATCGCGCTCTGGGCAACGGTATGCGCAATATTCGCTGGTTCCATGATAGGCAAATGTTACTCGGCCACATATTGGGCAGCGCCTCATAGTACAGTGTTCGTTTCGTACACCAAAATAGTGCATCGAGTAATAGAGGATATCAAATAAGGATGTTATGGTTGTCGACGTTGGAACCGTTCGATTGAATATTATCGTTTTCCACAGCTTCGAGGAGGGGGGCATCCTGGAAGAATGATGTGGGTGAAGCCCTGCCATATCAAGCCACGCATTTAACTGTTCCGTGGCAATGCTTTCATTAATAAAACCGCGTGTATCTAGCACCAATTCACCTGCATGATAGAGCTCGTTTCTATATCTTTGACTCATGCGACCAAGTAGTTTAATTGGATTATCGTCGGGGTGGGTTACACGCAACATTGGACCAAGACGTCCGAGTGCATGGGTTTGCAGCAATGCCTGGATAAGTGCCGCAAGCCTCACGATGCTCTCGATTTCATCTTGAGTGGCCTTTCTTTTGCGTTTTGAAGAATTGAGCGCCAGCGGCTGACTTAATGCTTTTCGAATTTCTTCTTCTAGCATCCCCCATATACGTCCCGTTAACCCAAGTCGTTTCTCGACCATTTCAAGCGCAAGGTTCCAGCAGTAACCTGCGGGAAGGTCGTACGTAAAGCCGATATAATGCTCCTTTTCTTCGATTACTGTCACGGTTTCACAAAAGGCCTCTAGGTGTGCCTTATAAATAACAACAGGGTATGATTTCACACTGTTTGATGTAAACAAGGGCAGCTTATCCAGAAAGCTCATAACTACCTTTTCAGCCTCTAAAGTACAGGGCTTATCGATAAAAGAATCGTAGTTCTCGTTTTCTTCATCGATATATGAGTCCTCGGTGTTGCCCCCACTCTGTCTAACCATTTTGGCACGTTCATAATCGCTTAACTTTTTCCGTCTCATGGATCCTCCTGCGTCTCAACTATGGTGAGGCTGCTTGTAGAAGAATTATATCATAAGTTCTTGTATTTTATAGTTCTTATGAACTTACTAATGCACAAACCTCCCGACGCATATTGCCTTCATGCAGTTTATATTTGCATTAAGGAATGAGGTGTTTTTGAAATTAGCGGGCGAACAGATTGAAGCGATTGCAGTGGCCACTAAGCCCGCCATACGTGCTTTTGTCGACGAGCATAAAACCGAATACCAATCGTTCCTGCGTGCGCAAAGTACAGAAGCATCGCAGAAGAATAGACGGATTACGAAAGGAGAGAATAATGCAATTCTTCATTGATTTACCGACTTCGCTGCGAAGTTTGGTTCTCGGAGGCTGCAGCCCCAAACTTGACCGAGAGTCGAACCAGCCGAAAGTTGACCGCTCAACAGGGCACCCGATTTTTATTATCGACCTATTCGCAGCACCAAAAGATGGGGGTCGTGTCGAAAGCCTGCGAGTTAATATTCCAGCAAAGAACGACCCGTGCACTGGATGGACGGAGTTCACTCCATGCAAACTAGAAGGCTTGCGGCTGGAGATTTTTCACATTAACGGAAACACCATCCCTGTTTTCACAGCGGATAAAATCGTGAAGGCGGGTTAGCCATGTCCCGTGTAGACGATAAGCCTTATATGCCGACTAGCTCGGATTTGGCAAACAGCTTGGGAAAAAGCGCATTGCAAACTGTGACGCGCCACACTAACTTAAAAGTTCCCTTGGACAATCCCAACCGTGCAGGTGTTGCGCTTGAGGATATTCTTATCCAATACTCGTCTCTTTTGAGAGACCTTGAGGTAGATAGCTTAGGAACCCTTGCGGAGGAAATGAATAGATTGCGCAGGGAACGAGATGCCGCAGCTAAGAAAATCGCTGATTTTGAAAATGCTGCACGCGACAGGCACCGAGAAATACAGGCGTTGGAGCTTAAGCTGGAGTATGCGGAAGAAGACCGCGCAGCTACAAGTGCTCGCGCTGATGCGCTTGCCGACGCAAACAATCATCTAAGCATGCGACGCTTGATAAGCATGTTCGGTCGTGAGAACTATTCGAGCAAGTTAGGGCTTACGTATTAGCGGCATCTTTGTAGCGGCGCTGCGGTGGGTGCGCCATGGAGCCTGCTGCAGCCTGCACACAGCCCAACGCATGCGCGGAAGCGAGAGGCGGAGGCCACAGCCGAAGCCGAAGGCTGAAGCGTTTGCGTGGGCAGTGTCGGGCAGAGCAACAGGAACCGCGCTGACACATCGCAGCCCGCATTGGCAGAGGCGCAATGCCGCAGGCATGCCTACTACTACCCTCTGCGAATCATTTGTATCGTAACAATAGCTATACTGAACGGAGAATGACATGAGTAGAGACGAAGCTTCACGTAAGTGGTTGGCGACTATTGCCAATCCTCAAGAGCATGGGTTCAACCACGAAAGAATAATCGATGCCCTCACTGCTCTTACTTTAAAGTACTTTTGCATGGCCGACGAAATCGGTGGTGAAACTGGCTTGTACCACACGCATCTTTACCTTGAGGCAAGGTCGCCTTTGCGCTTTTCGACATTACACAGCGCATTGCCATCTGCGCACTTGATGAAGGCGCGCGGGACAGCACTCGAAAATAAAAGCTATATACAAAAAAGCGGAAAATGGCAAGATAGCGAGAAGGCGAAAACGTGCGTTGCTGGCTCATTTTACGAATGGGGCGAGCTTGATGAGGAGACACCCAGGAATACGCAGGATAAGCACGAGCTGCTCTTTCAGCTTATCCAGCTTGGATACTCTACAGACGAAATCATTAAAATGGATCGCAGTTTTATTTACCGTGCTCGCACTATCGATGATTTGGTTCAACGGCGATTAGCCGAAAAGTATAAAACCGAGCGTCGTAATGTAAAAGTGTCATACATATGGGGACCGACGGGCAGTGGGAAAACCAAAGGCGTAATGGACGAGTTCGAAGAAGAAGGTGTATGTCGAATCACGTCCTACGGAAACAGCAAAGCGCTCTTCGATTCGTACGCAAATGAGCCGACATTGGTGTTTGAAGAGTTTAACTCTCAGATACCACTTGAGGAGATGCTTAACTATTTGGATATGTATCCGCTTAGGCTTCCCGCCCGATATAACGACCGTGTGGCATGTTATACACGCGTAATCATAACCTCAAACCTACCTATCGAATGTCAATACGTGGACGAACGGGTCACCAACCCTGGTGCTTGGGCGGCGTTATTGCGGCGCATTAAAGAGATTCGTTTCGTTGGTGACGACGAGGCAACATATCGGGCTAAAAGCAATTTTGAGCTACTTCATCCGTAAGGCACGGTAAGGGCGGCCTGGTCAGGCCGCCCAGCAGAGTCATCGGTACGTCTGTCGACTAGAACCAATGCTTTTGTCCAAGTACGTACGTGGTACGAAAATCCACATCGCTTCGAGTAAGGTACTTGATCCCCTCCACCAATCCGATGATTCCAACTATCTCTGGAACAACTGCCAGAAAGGGTACAGTTGACATTAAGACAAGGCTTAGTATTGTTGAACCCAGTAAGACAATGCCTTCTTTTGTGTAGCCCAAGTAGAATTTATGTGCACCAAACGCACCAAGAATAATACCTAGTGCACCCGCAACTATTTTGCTTTTGTTTGTCGCAGGCTTAGCTGCACTTTCGGCTGAGCCAGTTTGCGTGGCTTCCTTCCTGCTATTGGCTGCAGGCTTGGAAGATGCGCTAGATACTCCTCTGTATTCAACCGATATGTTTGTGGAATTGCAATTGGGGCATTTACTGTAGTCTGTAATCTTATCTGCTGCCTTATTGGTCTGGTCAGCCCAGATGCCTGATGCAACATACCGCCCTTTATACGCCATTGCCGCAGTCATGACGCCGCCAAGCATCGACGAGCGGGAAAGTCGTTTATTCTGCTTTATGTCAGAATCGGTGAAACACCAGGTGTTCCCACAAACATTGCATGTGCACACGTATTCATCCTGAACAACTGTTGCCCGTGCGCCTCCCTGCCCTTGCCTTTGCCTTTCTGCCTCGATTTCGTTATCGACTATATCTGTATAAGGCGCGACAGTGCCAGTAGACAGCAATGCTTCCACCCATGGCTTCGCCTTCTCGTATGGCGAAAATTGAATGACAGACCATGTCGCATTATTGAGCGATTCGTCACAAAGACCATACCGCTTGGCAAGCAGGGCACCATCGAAGATAGAATAAGTAACCTGCACGTCTTCCGCGTCCCACTCTTTTAAACACTGTCGCACCGTGCTTTCGACCTCAGACATATCCACGGTAGTGTCGTGTATTCCAAGGAGGGCATCTGATGTGTACAAAGCGTCAAGTTCCTCTGGCTTCGTAAGTTGTTTCACAAACAGCGGAGTGTCGTTTCCTCTTTGCATTTCATCCTTGGCCAAAGTAGCTGGTGACGCCTTTCCAGATGGCTGTCCCTTTAGCTCGTCTATTAAATCACGGTATCGGACACAGGCGGTGTCCTCGGCAGTTAGGAACGCATCCTCTACGAGACCGACCTCGCGTGGATTAAAGGAGACTACAATATACTCTTTGTCCGGAAACTTATCACCTAAATTAAAGGCTTCGTTGAGACAGCTTCCACGAAAGCACGAGATGGTCGTGGCAACACGCTCTAGCTTCTCGCCTGTAAACATATACTCGAGTGTGCAAAGCAAATCGGAGTCGAATTCCCCCATAGCGACGAAACTTGCCGATTCGTACAGTCTATCGAAGTCGCCTCGTGTACCAACGTGTTCAACAGTAAAGGTGTAGTTTGGGTTGCTTCCCGCATAAGTGCCATCTCCATAAGCTATCTTTTCTTCCATACTGGCACCACAGCTTGCGCAGAACCTGGCTGTATCTTTGTTCTCGATTCCACAAGAAGGGCACAACATTTTGACCTCCTTTCCTAAACAAGAGGGTTGCCGTTTGCGTCAGGCATCTTGTCGCTAAAAATCTGAAGTGCGAGGTACCAAGACCAGATATAGGCGGCTATGCAGGCGATAACTCCAACGCCCGTCAAAATCAACAAGTTAAGTATTAATTGGACGATGCCGCGCTTTATATACCCTAAATAAAAGCTGCTAATCGGCGGTAGAAAAATAGCCAGTATCCCCGCTAGATTCTTAGATTTGTTGTTTTCCATTCTTGCCTCCTATACGTTTGCTTGTACAAACAGTGGAGGCTCGGCGACCTAGAGGATGAAGAGCACCCACCGCAGTCGCCAAACTGAACCAGGCTGTAAGAGCCAAGTAATGGCAGATGCCCTTCAGCATCGGCTCTTACTAGCCAAGTATTTAGTTCAGTTTGGCAATACGTATTATATGCGATTACCGTACGGTGGAACATAGGCAGTACGGATCGAGCAACCTTTGTTAAAATCTCGTTATGCAAAAAAGGAAGATTGGGAAAATAACTCTTATTGATGGTGCGCGGCCATGGAAGCACGAGTTGGAAACGGCTCATGCCCTGGCAAACTGTGGCCGCGATGTTGAATTCATAGACATGGCGGGCAAGAATCAGGCCCGCACCGCTGATGTGCGCATGGAAGGCTTAGTTTGGGAAATCAAGGCACCTGTTTCTGACAAGATAGCAATGGTTCAGAAAAACATTCGTCGAGCATTGCACAAATCACCTAATGTTATTTTTGATGTACGGCGAATGAAGCGGCTTCCTGACGAAGCGGTAGAACGAGAAGTCCGCAAGTGGGCAGACAAGCTTAAGACATGCAAGCGTATGTTGTATATCAACCGTCACGGTACTGTAATCGAAATCAAGTAGCTAAATATGATAATATATAACCTGCAAAAGCGCTTGCACGGTGCGTATTGTACCTACCGCAGGCGCTTTCGCACGTCTAGGGGATATGTGCTAAGTAAAAACTAAAGGCGAACCCTTACTGCAAAGCCTCCAAAGAAGCAATACACAGGGTTCGCCTGATTGTACCATGGTGGAGCCTAGGGGGATCGAACCCCTGACCTCAGGCTTGCAAAGCCCGCGCTCTCCCAGCTGAGCTAAGGCCCCATAATGGGTTTGCGTTTTCACCCAGACTTTTAAATAAACGCTCCACCGGCAAACTCGGCTCACGGTGGAGCGTTTATCAGCAACTGGTGGGCCCGAATGGATTTGAACCAGCGACCTCACGCTTATCAGGCGTGCGCTCTAACCAACTGAGCTACGGGCCCGCGCAAAAACGCGTTTGAATACTTTACTACCAGATGAGCATTCATGCAAGAAAAATTTATGAACTATGAAAAAGCTGTAGGTTACTGAAAGTATCCGAGGTATTGGCTTGGCTTTCGGGGGACCCGCAGGTGATGGAAGTGTCAGCGAGGTATAATTTCGCAAAACAATACGCCCGTTCTTGGCGTAGTGCCCGTACTTTGGTGCGGGCCAAGCCATAGCTAGGGCGTAGTGTGAAGCGAAATTAAACCGCAGCGTCGGCAGTTCCGCTGTTCGTTAGAACAGCGGAACAATTGACGGCGGAATTAATTAATCTTCGTCGACGTCGATTTCGGCTTCGCCTTCGGCAGCGCCAACCTTCTTGCGCTTCTTGGAAGAAGAATCGGCCGCAATACCGCAAGCCGTCACCGCGTCTTTACCGGCAATATTCATAACCTTCACGCCCTGGGTGGCGCGGCCAAGTTGCGAAACGCCCTTCACCGGCGTGCGCACCACGACGCCTTCCTTCGAAATGATAATGAGCTGCTCGTCTTCCTTGACCACCTTGCACGCAGCCAGGCGACCCTTCTTTTCGGTCATCTTGATGGTGTAAACACCCTTGCCGCCGCGATGGTGGATAGGATATTCGCTGATAGCCGTACGCTTGCCATAGCCATTTTCGGTAATGACAAACAAATCGGATTCGGCTTCCACGATTTCGAGGTTCAGTACGCGTGCATCGCCCGGCACTTCCATACCACGAACGCCGCTGGTGTCGCGGCCCATGGCGCGGGCTTCGCTTTCGGGCCAGGCAATAGCCTTGCCTTCACTCGAAACCATGACCACCTGCTGGCCTTCCGCCACGTGCTTTACGGTAACCAGTTCGTCGCCTTCCTTCAGCTTGATGGCAATCATGCCGTCGCGGCGCGTGCGGTCGTAAAGCTTCATGGATGTCTTCTTCACCATGCCGTCGGCAGTGGCAAACATCAGGTATTCGTTTTCGGGGAAGTCCTTCGTAGCAATAACGGCTGCCACGGTTTCGCCCGCCGCCTTGTCCAGCTGCAGCAGGTTAACGATGGCGGTGCCGCGTGCATGGCGGCTGGCCTCGGGGATTTCGTAGACCTTCAGGCGGTAGACCTTGCCCTTCGTAGTAAAGAAGAGCATGTAAGCGTGCGTCGACGCGATAAACAGGTCTTGCACGAAGTCATTTTCCTTCAGGTTTACGCCCTGCATGCCCTTGCCGCCGCGCTTCTGCTGGCGATACGTGGTAAGCGGAAGGCGCTTTACGTAACCCGCATTGGTCATGGTAACGACCATGTCTTCTTCGGCGATAAGGTCTTCCACGTCGATGGAGTCGGGCTTGGCGTCGGTGATCTTCGTCACGCGCGGCTTGTCGAACTTGTGCTTTAAGCCCTGCAGTTCTTCCTTGATGATAGACTTCAGCAGCTTTTCGTCTTTCAGCACCCGCTTGAAGTAGTCAATGCGTTCCTTCAGTTCCTTCAATTCGTCTTGCAAGGCGTCGTATTCCAGGCCGGTCAAACGGCGCAGGCGCATATTCAGAATGGCATTGGCCTGAATTTCGGACAGCTTGAAGTTCTTCATCAACTTCGTGCGCGCTTCTTCGTCGGTCTTGGACGAACGGATGATGTGGATAACTTCGTCGATGTTGTCGAGCGCGATAAGCAGGCCTTCAACAATGTGGGCGCGGTTTTCCGCTTCGTTTAGGTCGTACTGCGTGCGCCTGGTAATAACGTCTTCCTGGTGCAAGATGTAGTAGTGCAGGGCTTCCTTGAGCGAAAGGGTGCGCGGCACGTCGTCCACGAGCGCCAGCATGTTAATGCCAAAGGTGTTCTGCATCTGCGTGTGCTTGTAGAGCTTGTTCAGCACTACCTGCGGAATGGCGTTGTTCTTCAGCTCAATGATGATGTCGATGCCATGGCGGTCGGCGCCGTCATGCACGTTGGAAATTTCGGGCATCTTCTTGTCGCGGATGAGTTCGCCCATGCGCTCGAGCAGCTTGGTACGGTTCACCATGTAAGGGATGTCCTTCACGATGATTTCGTACTTGCCGTTCTTCTTTTCAACAATTTCGCAGTTGGAGCGAATGGTGATACTGCCGCGGCCGGTTTCGTAGGCTTCGACGATGCCTTCCTTGCCCATAATGATACCACCCGTGGGGAAGTCGGGCCCGGGGAGCACCTTCATGAGTTCTTCGGTGGTGACGTCGGGGTTGTCCAGCATGAGGCAGGTGGCGTCAATGGTTTCGCCCAGATTGTGGGGCGGGATATTGGTGGCCATGCCTACCGCAATGCCCTGGCTGCCGTTAACCAGCAGGTTCGGGAAGCGGCTCGGCAGAACCTTGGGTTCCTTCAGGCTTTCGTCGTAGTTGGGCACCCAATCGACCGTTTCTTTGTCCAGGTCGGCCAGAAGGCCTTCGTAACCCGCGCGGGAAAGGCGCGCTTCGGTGTAACGCATGGCCGCCGGCGGGTCGCCGTCGATGGAACCGAAGTTGCCGTGGCCGTCGATAAGCGGCACGCGAATGCTGAAATCCTGGGCCAGGCGCACCATGGCGTCGTAAATGGCGGCGTCGCCATGGGGGTGGTACTTACCCATAACGTCGCCGACCGTACGGGCCGACTTAGCATGCGGGCGGCTGGGCAGAATGCCCGACTCCTTCATGCCGTACAGAATGCGGCGGTGTACCGGCTTCAGACCGTCGCGCACGTCCGGCAGGGCGCGCGCCACGATAACGCTCATGGAATATTCCAGGAAGGAATTCTTAACCTGGGCACCCAGGTCGGTGGGAACCACTTCCTTGGCGTACTGGCCTTCTTCCAGTTCCGCTACTTCTTCTTCCTCGTCTTCTTCTTCGTCTTCTTCGTCGTCGTACAGACCGGGTTCTTCCTGGTCTTCGACCTGTTCTTCGTAGCTTTCCAGGTCGTCAAATACGTCGTCGCGATCGTCTGCCATGTTTCATGTCCTTTTGTTCGTTTTCGGGCAGTTGTCTCTGGAACAGGGGACGGGTTTTTGTTCCAAAAGTCCCTTGTTCAATTCTTTCCGCAGGAAACGGGTTGGAACAAAAACCCGTCCCCTGTTCCAATTAAATATCCAAAAATCTTACGTCCTTGGCGTGCTTCTGGATGAATTCCTTGCGGGGTTCAACCTGTTCACCCATGAGTTCGCTCACCACACGTTCCGCTTCGGCGGCGTCTTCGATGCTCACTTGGAGCATGACGCGCTTGGCGGGTTCCATGGTGGTTTCCCACAGCTGGTCGGGGTCCATTTCACCCAGACCCTTGTAGCGCTGAACCGTCGGCTTCTTGTCTTCGGGGTAAGCCTTCATGGCTTCGGCCAGGGCGTCGTCGTTGAAGCAATACTTGATTTTCTTCTTGCCTTCCTTGATGCCATAGAGCGGCGGCTGCGCAATATAAATGTAGCCACGGTTGATAAGTTCGGGCATATAGCGATAGAAGAAAGTGAGCAGCAAAATTTGAATGTGGGCACCGTCAACGTCCGCGTCCGTCATGATGACGATGCGGTGGTAGCGGGCCTTTTCTGCGTCAAAGTCTTCACCAAAGTTGGTACCAATGGCGGTAATAAGACTCGAAATAGTTTCACTGGAAAGGGCCCGGTGCTGCCCCACCTTTTCCACGTTCAAAATCTTGCCGCGCAGGGGCAAAATGGCCTGGTACTTGCGGTCGCGCGCTTGCTTGGCGCTGCCACCTGCGCTGTCGCCCTCGACGATGAAGAGTTCGGATTCTTCGGCGTTCTTGGACGCGCAGTCGGCCAGCTTACCCGGCATGCTGAAGCTGTCGAGCACACCCTTGCGGCGCGTGGCGTCGCGTGCCTTGCGGGCCGCTTCACGGGCCTTCAGTGCCGCACTGGCTTTTTGCACAATGCGCTTGGCAGGCGCGGGGTTTTCTTCCAAGAATTCACCCAAGCCCTGCGACACAGCGCTCGACACTATCTGGTTCATTTCAGTGTTGCCCAGCTTGGTTTTGGTTTGGCCTTCAAACTGCGGGTCGCGCATCTTCACCGAAATGATGGCAGCCAGACCTTCGCGGCAGTCGTCGCCGGACAGGTTGGAATCCTTTTCCTTCAGGATGCCCTTGCTGCGCGCATAATTATTAATAGTACGCGTAACGGCCGTCTTGAAGCCGTCCATGTGCGTGCCGCCTTCGATGGTGTTGATGTTGTTGGCAAAAGCCATAACCGAATTGGTGGAATAATTATCCGACCACTGCATGGCCACCTCCACCGTGGCGTCTTCGCCTTCGGCCTCGAAGTAAATTGGCTTGCTGTTCAGCACGGTTTTGCCATTATTCAAGAACTTAATGAAGTCCACAATACCGCCCGAGTACTTGAATACTTCAGAAACGGGCTTACCGTCTTCGCCTACTTCGCGTTCGTCGGTAAGCGTGATTTTCAGATCTTTGTTTAGGAAGGCCAGTTCGCGCAAGCGCTTGGACAAAATGTCACGGTCGTACACCGTGGTTTCCGTAAATATTTCGGGGTCGGCCCAGAAGGTGATGCGGGTGCCTGTCTTTTTGCACTTGCCGTTCTTCTTCAGCTTTTCGACCGTCTTGCCACGCTCGAATGCCATCTTGTACAGTTCGCCGTCGCGGCACACCTCCGCTTCCAAGCGTGTGGACAAAGCATTAACGCAGGAAACGCCCACGCCATGCAAGCCGCCGGACACCTTGTAACCACCGTCACCAAACTTGCCACCTGCGTGCAGAATGGTCAGAACCACTTCCACCGTGGGGATTTTTTCCTTGGGGTGTTTGTCGACCGGGATACCACGCCCATTGTCCTGAACGGTAATGGCATTGTCTTCATGGATAGTTACGTCGATGGTGTCGCAAAAACCCGCCAGGGCTTCGTCGACCGAATTGTCTACCACTTCGTAGACTAAGTGATGTAAGCCACGTGGACCCGTGGAGCCAATGTACATACTGGGGCGCTTGCGAACTGCTTCGAGCCCTTCGAGTACCTGGATATCTTCACCGGAATAATGGCCTGGTTTCTCTTTTGCCACGTTTTAGCTCCTTTTTCTGCATTTTATCAGGCAAAATGTGCCTTTTTGGGCAACTAATACATTCTACCATATATTGGGTCTTGCTCAAGGATACTGCACAAAGTCTTGAAAAATGCACGATTTAAGCGCATTTAGAGGCGTTCTGGCGGGCGAAAAATATATAAATATACATTTTTATTGCGGATTGCCCTTTTTCCATTCCAGGTCGGCAATCATCGCTTCTTTGAACTTTTCGCGTAATCGCTCGTTTTGAATGGCTGAACAGGACTGCTCAACCCCCTCTTTTTCTTGCGCCGAAAGGGGCACAGCGGGTAACTTATCGGCTTCTTCTTCCCCACTTTTTCTAAAGGGATACACCTTTTTCATGTTGCCGTAAGAAATAAAGATCTGAAATTCGTCGATCACCTCACCGAAGCGTTCATTGCAAAGCAGCTGGATCAGTTCTCGGCGATTATTCAGCTCGGAAGCATAAATACTTTCATCTACGTACACCTTCATAATACATTTATCGTCTTCATTAAGGATGTACACACCATTCGTGTGTTCCAAAATATAGTCTTCTACCAACTCTTCCCAAATACGGCGCACTTCCCCAGCGCGAATTGCTTTGCGAATTTGGAGAGCCTGTTCTTCGTTAGTAATAAACGATTGGCCTATATGTCCCGACAACTTTTTCACGCCTGTGCACCTTCAAAAGGAAGTGTATAGATATTTGCTTGATTAATTATAGAATCATTGAAGTAAGCCAGGTTGGTGGTAGTGATAAAGGTTTGAATATCACCCTGAATAAGTTCCATAAACATACTTCGACGAGCTTCATCGAGTTCACTCATTACATCGTCAAGTAAAAGAACCGGTTTTTGCTGAAGCATCTCCTGAATTGTTTTAAGCTCGGCCATTTTAAATGCAAGAACCACGGAACGCTGTTGCCCCTGGCTGGCATAAATGCTTGCATTTCGAAAGTTTTCTTCAGTGGCTGGCTTGATAAAAAAATCAATGTGGTCGGCGTGGGGCCCAATCTTACAACGCTTAGATTCTCGTTCTTTTTCAAAATTATCTTCCAGCGCTTTAATAAATTCTTGGGTCAATATATCCTTGTTGACCTGGAAAAATTCACTTATATAGTCGCCTCCCCAAGATAGTTGATATTGAAGAGAAATATCTTCTTTACCTTCAGTTATACCTTGATAGTATTGTTTTAAGTAAGGACAGAATGAATCCAAGAGTGAAAAACGCAACATAATATATTGCACGCCAACTTTAACTAATACTTCATTAATACTTTCAATAAAGGTTTTATTTGCTTCGTCTTTAAGTGACTGATTTTTTTGTTTAATAAGCTTCTGATAGTCAGCACGCACATTATAAAAATTTTGAGAAAGCTGTATTCCTAAATTATCGATAGCATCGCGGCGTTTGGAATAAGAACCTTTTACTAAATCTAAATTATCGGGGGTAAAAACCACCGCTGGCAAAAGACCTTTTAAATCCTGGATTCTTTTTGGCTTGCCTTGAAAATAATACTGTCGTTTATTGTCTTGAATAATTAATTGTTCTTCCAGCTGGCGTTCCCCGTCTGAAATTTCTACTAACACACTTGCTTCTTCTTTGTTCCAATTAATAAGTTCACCAGCATGAGTAGCTCGAAACGATTGAAGTTCTGTTAATAATTGAATGGCTTCAATAATACTGGTCTTACCTATGGCATTTTCTCCCACAAAAATTGAAAGATCACCTAACGGTTTAAGAACCAGCTTTTTATAGTTGCGGAAATTATTCAGCGTAAGCGCCGTAATTTTTAATTGATGAGCCTGATGTGGGGTGTAGTCGACCATATATTATGAAAGGCGAACAGGCATAATAAGATAAATAAATTTACCTTCTATCGATTTAAAAATACCTGGCTTACCCCCACCTTGAAGATCCAATTGAACTTCTTTGTCGGTAAAAGAAGAAAGACCATCTATTAAATAATGAGCATTAAAGGCAATTTGAACATCTTCACCTTCAATGTTTGAAGAAATAGTTTCCTGAGCAGCTCCAAGATCTTGAGTTGTTGAAGAAAGTTGAGTTGTCTGAGACGCTGAATGAATATCGAGGCGAATTGGAGAAGTATTATTACTTACAAGACTTACACGCTTTGATGCATCCAAAATTTGCTTTGTAGAAAAACTTACCTGAGTAGTGGTAGATTCAGGAAGTAATTGCTTATAGTTAGGATAATTACCTTCAATACGCCTGTTAATAAAGGTGTAATTTCCATACCGAGCAATAATTTGATTTTCAGAAAGTGCTAATTCAATAGTTTCGTATTCTGGAGAAAGTGAAGCTAAATCGATTAAGAAAGAACCAGAAATAACTGCTGAAAATTCTGAATTAGTTTGATCTACCTGAATTTCTTCTAAAGCAAGACGATAAGAGTCGGTTGCAACCATCTTTAATACGCCTTCTTGTACTTTAATAAGTACACCAGAAAGAATAGGACGCGAATCGTCGCGTGAAACAACGCGCGCAATTCTTTTTACAAGCGTTGAAAAAGATTTAAAAGGAAGATTAATGGAAGAAACTTCTTCTATTTCAGGAAAACCTGGGAAATCTTCCGCATCTAAAGTTTTTAAAGAAAAAGATGAGGTGTCACAAATAATAGTGGCCGAATCATTTGTATAACTAAAATGAATTGCTGCATCAGGAAGATTTTTAATAACGTCGGTAAATATGCGTGCGGGAACAACAGTTTCGCCTTCTTCTTCAATTAAAGCTGCCGTGGAACAACGAATAGATTGGTCCATATCGGTAGCTTCTAAAGTGAGGGTGCTATTCGAAGCTTTAATTAAAATACCGGAAAGGATCGGAAGTGTTGAACGAGTAGCTGCCCCTTTAGAAACAACACCTAATACAGAATTTAATTCAGATTGGTTAATACTAAATTTCATTCTTTTTCTCCTTTATATATTTTAAATAGTAGTAATAATAAGTGCTGTGGAAAACTTTAATATTTAATCTTTTACCAGTTCAGAGTAATAATTTATAGTTTAAAAACTTCCTTAAAAGTTGTTCCTATTTTTAACACTCTTTTATTGTAAAAAATATCTTTCCACTCCTTTACTTATTTTTACACATCCTTTTACCTACTCTTATTCAACTTTTCCACTTTAATAAGTTTTACTCCATAATCATCTTTTTAATTATTTCAATTTCTTCGTTTAATTCTTGACTTTCCTTACACTTTTCTTCGATCTGGGTAACCCCATACATAATAGTAGTATGATCCCTGTTACCAAATTCTTTTCCAATAGAAGTAAAAGGAATATCAATCATAGTTCGGCATAAATAAACAGCTACTTGCCTTGCATGAGAAATATTTGCCGATCGTTTTGATCCAATTAAGTCTGCGTGACTAATATGGAAAAATTCTTCAACGGCTTTTTGAATGTCACTTACTTGAATTCTTCTACTTGGACCACCACTAAAATGGTCCTTCAAGAGTTGAGAAACCTCTTCATTGCTAATAGTTGATTTTCCCATACTATGGCTGTAGAGAATAATTCTATTAATAGCACTTTTTAATTCACGAATATTTGATCCCGAAATTTGAGCAACATTTTCTTGTATTTCCGGGTTTAGTTCAAAAGTAAACTGACTTTTTGTTTTGTAATCTTCAATATATTGTTTAATAATTCCAAGCTTTGTTTCCATTTCAGGAGCTTGAATATCGCAAGGTGTTCCCTGGTTGAATCGCGACTGAAGGCGTGGATCTATTGAAAGGTTTTTAGGGGAACGATCTGCGGAAAGAACAACTTGTTTACCACGATCGGTTAAGTGCTTAAAAATTTGAAATACCACATTTAATGTTTCATCTTTACCTTGAAGGTTTTGAACATCATCAATGAAAACAATATCGGCGTCCATGTAGCGCTGCATAAAAATATTGTATTCTTTCCCGCCACCACGAATAGCCGCATTAGTATAGTCGTTAACCAGTTCTGTGCTATCTACATATACCGTTTTCATAGTTGGATAATTAAGAGCAACGTAATTTTGAATAGCACGAAGTAAATGTGTTTTACCTAAGCCACTTTTACCATAAATAAACAAAGGATTAAGGTGAGTAAGCCCTGGGTTTTCGGCCACACTTAAGGCCATAGAGTAGGCATAACGATTAGATTCCCCTACAACAAAATTATTGAAACTATATTCTGAAATAAGGGCATTTTCCGCGGTTGAAATATGATGAGATATTTCTTCCGCAGGAGTTGATGGCAGTGTTCCCTCGTGGTTTATATTGCCTATTTGTGTGGTGTTTAGTGGTGTATTTTGATTGCTTTGAACTGGGACATTAATTTCTGCATTATTAACTATGGGTGCATAAGGAGCACTTTCATGGACTTCAATTGCAACCGTAAAAGGAACGTTATATTGTTCTTCCAAAGCTTGCTTAATAAGGTGTGAATAATTAGTTTCTACCCACTTTTTAATAAAGTCTGTGTCGGCCGTGAGCATAAGAAAGCCTTCACTAAAAGCCTGCGGCTGAAGGCGTGAAAAGAATGCATTGACTTGTTCGGCATCTATATTGTTATAGGAACGCACACGGTTCCAAATTTCTTCCCAGAGTTGAGTGTATTTGTCGGCAGGCATAGTCTAAAAAGTCCTTAGGGTGAAAACGAATATAACGCCCTTGTAGTGTAGCAAGATTTATAAGGGTAAGATGTTGGAATTCTTGTTTAGATTTGTTGGGTAACGGCAGCACCAAGATCGGTAAGAATACGT
The DNA here is from genome assembly GCA_905234635.1 of uncultured Eggerthellaceae bacterium. Classification (GTDB taxonomy): domain Bacteria; phylum Actinomycetota; class Coriobacteriia; order Coriobacteriales; family Eggerthellaceae; genus CACXMZ01. The sequence goes on from CAJOJB010000008.1 coordinate 19,197, forward strand.
TTTGATTTATAGCTTTTTTCAATGAGCCCGTATTCTTCGAGGCGCCGCAATACTGCATGAGAACTCGAAGCGGCAATAGAAAGATATTCCATGAGTTCCTTATTACCAACGGCCCCTTCGCTCTTAAAGAATAATAAAGCATCGCGTTCGCGCTGGTTAAGGGGCGGAACAATGATCGGGGCTACCGCTTCGGGTTTAGTTTGGTTTAGAGAAATAGTGACCACGGTGCCATTTCCCATATTGTCTTCAATGGTAATGGCGCCCTGGGAAACTTCCAGATATTCTTTTACCAAAGGCAGACCTGAACCAACACCACGAATATAGTCCTTCATGGGTTGAATTGCAGAAGTAAAGCCCGGCTTTATTGCTTGCTCTTTATTATTTATGCCAGGGCCCTGGTCGCAGAAGCGAATTGTGTTGCCCCTGTCGAAAACCGAAACAACAATTTCTTTGAACTGGGCATGTATAAAATTTTCTGCAACTTCACGAATGGCCGTATAGGGAATAGAGCCCCCAAGGTTTTGTCGTTGTTCATTGACGCAGCTTGCGAGGTTTTCGATAAATTCATTGGTGGGTGCTGGATCTACCTTGATTATGTGTGGCGCCATTTTCATGTCGTCATAGACTGCCACGCACGCCGTTTGGGCAACGTAGGAATAGTCAAAGCCTTCTGCGGGCGTAAAACTTTCTTCAGGCGCAGATGAGCGAAAACTTTGTTTCTGTTCTTCCTGGTAAACCAGCTAAATCACCTTCAACGGAATGATTCAATAATATTCAACTAAATTCATGGTGTAATTAGAGAGCAGTTATGCTAGGGCTGTATATTTAACCATAATTTTCAAAATTGTACAGGTGTATTCAAGTATTTTTTGGAATGTGAATTTGTCGATTCACGAATGAATTTTCTCATTATTCAGAGTTTTCCCCAAAAAGTTCAGAAAAAGTGGAAAACCTTGAATTCCTTTGCAAAGAATGTTGTGAAAAATGCTATTTTGGTATTGTCGATGCGGAAAACTCACGGAATTGAGGGCAAATTTGACCTCATTTTTCTTATAAAAGCATTAATTTGTGCTGGTTTGGTTTTATATGTTATGAACTGCAAAAACGTATTGTACAAAGTGGCATTTTTGATTAGTTGTAGAGAAGATAATAATTGCAAAAGCCCTGGTCAAACGCCCATGACGGGATTGTCGCCTTTCCTTGGTTTAAGTGATGCTAAAAGGCGAGTTCAGACGCACAATTTTGCGAAATGACGCGATAATCGTATAGTTTTCCACCTGCTGACACGGGGTTTTAGTGGGTTTTCAACATTATCCACCGTTTGGAGTCCTCTATTTTGTGGAAAAATTGACACAAATACATCATTTACGAAGGATCACTTATTCCCTCGTTCGTTTTTGCCCGTAGGTGCAGGCTCAGGCGGCGGCTCTCAATAATGGAAGAACAATTGCACGAAGAACGCCATTGGGGCGCAAGAACGCTGCAAGGGCGGGCGGTTGAATTGCAAACTCAGCCGAACACCTTGAGGAATTAGGTCGTTTTCGCAGTTAGCCGAACACCCAATGAGTCTCCTTTAACTCATTGGGTGTTCT